>CAMNGG010000082.1 GCA_946537975.1 uncultured Treponema sp.
TCTATGAATTATGGCAATGGCTTTTTTTATTTGGCTGAAATTGGCGATTTTCGCTTGGCTCAAAATGGTTGTTTTCACCCGGCGCTAACATATATACTACATTTGGAATTTTTTACAATCTTCTCGTATTATTTTTGTAAAATAACATGTACAATCTAATATATGAGATTAAGGAATAAGTAATTAGTCATAAAGATTTCTCCCCTCTTTAAAAAAATTTTTTTTATAAAAATGCAAATAAAAAAATCGATTAATATTAAAACATCTTAATTATCAATGTTTACATAAAAACAAATCTATCTCTGCGGCTGAGTGAAAGTGAGTAGAAATTCTTTTTGTTTCATCCAATGAACCTACCCCCGATTGAGAATACAAACTGAAATAATACCCATCCTTATCATCACACATAACCGCCATATAGACATCGCCCCTAGAACTCTTCATTTCTACACCAAGAGCATGATTAAGGATAGCAACAGCTGCGGTTGCATATTGATAGTTTTCATACGGATCCTTTAAAAACTTACTTTTTAGTAAATTCCATGCCTCAGATTCAAAAGAACGCCTTTCCTCATCGCTTTGGATAATAGCTTGTTGAATCACAGATTCTATATCGGTAAATTTAAGAGATTTATCTGAAAGAGTAAAAGTATTTTTGCCTATAGTAAATGTATTAACCCTATTAGATACTATTTTAAGGATATTAACTAGTTGTAAAAGAATAAAGCATAAAAAAAGCAGTATTATGAAAACACTTATTATAATAAAAATTGCAAACATAGGATGATAATGTGAAAACTGCCAGAAATTTTCTAAAGGATAATTTTGTTTACTAATATTCACAGCATTCTCAAAAATTTGATTTTCCATTTGAATACCTCACCTTCAAAAGCTATTTACCACAAACACACGAAATCAACTTGGCGCTATCAAAACAGACTGCGGCAGAAAGAATGTTTTCAAAAATAATATCTGCTATAACTTTATTTTGTTTTGTTCGGATTTCTTTTTAGCCTGGCGTGGTAATTTCTCGCCATTTTGATCTTTTGTATAGAATTGAAAATTGAATCAGGAATAATTCCTGAAAACTTATAATTTCTATCATGCTCTATTTCTGCCCATGTATGCTGAAGAATAGTTCGTATTTGAACTTCAAAAACGTAATCCTTCATAAAGATATATTCCGGCAAGGAAGCTCTATCTGCTTTCAATTTAGCAATATAATGTACAGATTCATAGCCTACTCTATCAATACCCACCCCCGAAGTTTTATTTACAGACCTTGCTTTGTCAATATCAAATTCTCTCTCAATTATTTTACATACTTTCTCAACATCGCTGGTAATATAACAAATAACTCTAAGTCCAATATAATCAGTTATTTCTAAAAAAGGCTCCTTGTAATCTTCTGCTTTCTGAAGAAAGCTGTCAACTCCCTTTACTCTTCCCTGAACTGTATGTACTGTGATTTTATCTAAACTTAGTAATGTTTCCAGTAACTTCTTTATATTTGCAAGGGCACCAGTATATAACGGTATTAATTTTGTATACTGTTCTTTCAAAGAATTCATAGATAAAATTATAATGGTCTTAATTCTTAATGACAAGAATTAAACTATCTAACAAAAGTTTTTTATAGAAAAAAAATAACTATCTCAACTTTATGACACTTATATTCTAATTTTTTTTATCGTTTTGCAAAACATTAAATTGCATCTATTTCATCCAAAGGTGCAGCTTCTCCATTTAAGCTATAACTATCCTTCTCCCAACGTTTATACCTTCGTATCATAGAAAGCGGAATCTCATCTTCAGAAAGAACTTGGATATTTAACTCTACACCACCCACATTTAACGCTTCATAATAAGCCTCTTCAATTTCAGTTTTAACTTCTTCTGAAGAATCTGAAACAATCAGCACATCTAAATGATAGTTTTGATCTGATGACAATTCTTTATCTTCAACATCAAAAAACACTTGGGAAACCTGTGTAGATATTTGTTTTGAAGCAATCTTTAAAAATTTCTTTGAAGTAGAAAGCCTTTTATTAAACTCATCTGGAAAAGCCGCTCGTGTATAACGCTGCCCTGCCCACTTCTTCAATATATTTATATTGTCATTTTTCAATCTTGTAAGCTGACTCAAATCCAAATCTGCACACAATTGTTTTTCAACATAAATTTTATCATGTATAAAAAATTCCAGAATAAGATCATTATGAACTAATTGGAGTTTCCTAGGATTTTTACCATTCTTCAAATTGCCATTAGATTCTTCAATACTGGAACAAACTATAAATTCTAATAAAGGCTCTTCCTCTATTAATTTATGAACTATATCACAATCTTGAGACAGTAACACACAATATTTCGTATCCGAAAAGTCAATTTGTCGTAATATACTCTTCGGTTCGATACCTAGCAAAACTTTTAGAGGAAGCATATCTCCTTGTCGCAAATCTTTATACTTCTCCACAAAAAGACTCCTTAGATATTATCTTCCAAGTTTAATTCCTGTTCTTCCATAGAGTGAGCATTATTAAAAGATTTTTTCTTCCACTCTGCCAAATGATTTCTATATTCTACAGATTCTTCATAAGCTTGTTTTACGTAGTCAATAATTTCCAAAGTATCAAGGTTTGTATTACAAACAAATAAGTCATAAAGAGACATTCCTAGCTTTTCTATAGGGCGCTGGAGCACCGCCCATAAAATGCCATCTTCGGATTCATTTGAAATATTATCTGCAATATTGTATAAAGTTTTTATTTTACTAAAATTCTTTTCATCAGGAACCGCAGAATTATCCAACCATGCATATAAAGCAGGACGTGAAATTCCTGCTATAGAGCAAAGATGAGTTTTTCCTAATCCATAAAACCTTAAAACTTGATTAACAATATCCGAAACCCGCAAATTGCGATAACCTGTATTATCTATATATAATTCTATTGCAGGAATATCAGACTGCAAATATATAGGATTAAAATTGTGACATTCATTAAGATTTGGTAATGACACAACTGCTAAAGAAACAGCTGCTGTTGCAGCAATAACGGATTTATTTATATCAAAACTATATTTAGGTTGGCCATGAAACACCGAAACACATAAATCATTAGGTGCAGTCGGATTATCTAAAAGCTTATCATCTATTTCCATTTTTGCATCCCCTCATCACTCACAATTTGTTTAAAAACATTGTTAGTATTATCATGCATTCTATAAAACAACAATTTTAATCTATTCTCATCATAATCCTCAGGAACTTTTGGCATATAAGAATGATCTATATCTATTATCCCCGTATCTATTTCTTTTTGCTCATTTCTAACCAAAACCGGAGCTCTTGCCATTAACTCAGGCGGTATCGGAGTTCCGTTTTTTCCTTCCGATAATTTAACTGTAATAAAACCAGTTATATCATTTTCGATTGTTATTTCTCCAGACTGTGCTACAGAATTCATTCTCTGCTGATTACCAAAAATTGGACATACTGTACAGTTTGTTTTTATATAGGAAGACACAGTATCATTTTCAGCTTGAGGGATAATCTGATCAATATAACGAAGCCCTAACCTCTGTATTTTATTTGATGTTACAAAATCTGGAATCAAATCAAAAATTGTAGAAAACACAGAAGAGAACTTTTCATAAAAATCTTCAAAAATAGAATAATCAGTTGTCTGGAAAGAAATCTGATTTTTATCAAAAACAATATTTGTTCTTTGATCAACAGATTTAAAAGTCCATTGCAACCATTTTTGAGTATTAATACCTGTTGGCATAACATTTACGGAAAGATTTTCATTACGTTCAATTAGAGGAAATCCAACTTTATTCAAGGCAGCTTGAATCTTATCGATATAGTTTTCCAACAAAGAAATAGGAGAAAATCTAATTTGTATTAAAACATAAGCTAAAGGTTGTTTAGATAATTTTTCTAACCCACATTTACGCTTTATTTCCATACTATTCTCCTTATCGGTTTACAGTTTACTTTACATTATACAGAACATTTATAGTAAACGCAAGGTTACAAAAAAATCTTTCTACAATATATCGAAATACAGACATTTTTTTCCATGCAGTAGGCAATATAGCAACGAGCGAGGTTGTTTCAACAACCTCGCGAGGCAACCGGAGGCGGCGGATTTCGCCGCCGAGGATGCTGAGGGTACCGAATTGCGGAACTGCCGACCTAGGGAGCGACGGCTGTAAGCCGGCAAAATGCTCCGGTGGAGCATTTTGAGCGAGTCTCCGAGCAGCTGTGCTGCGAAGGCCCGACGGACGCAGATGCGGCCGGCGGGGGACTGCCCGAAAGAGAGGCTGAAACAAGTTCAGCATGACGGGGTATGAGGCGGGCAGGAATGCTCCCAATTATTCAAAATTATTTTTTATCGAATAGCAAATTGTTTCAACTCAGAATCAGTCATAAGGGTAATATTTTTGTTATTTGCTTTCGCATATTTTGCAAGAGAACGCAAATCAATTCCTAAACCAGGCTTTGTTGAATATGGATTTACAGTTTTTATAAACTCTTGTGCCATTTTGTCTTTTTCAGCACTTTCATTTACATTAAAGTTCTTCATCTGACCATTCATATTTGTACACCTCCATAATCTTTTTTGCACTTTCTTCTTCAATAACAAAATGAAATGGATGCATTATACCTACAACTATTGCATCAAACACACGAAATCAACTTACTGCTATCAAAACATACTGCGGCAGAAAGAATATTTTCAAAAATAATATCTGCTATTGCTTTATTTTTGTTTTGTTCGGATTTCTTTTTAGCCTGGCGTGGTAATTTCTCGCCATTTTGAGTTTCGCGGGTAAAGCCGAGCTTTCTGGACAAAAAACTGCCCATCACTTACTTTCGGTCAAGGCTTTCTTTTGAGGCTTTCGTTTTTTTGGTTTGATTTTGGAGATGGCGGTTTTGAGACCGGATATCAGATCTTCGGCTTCGCTGGCTGTCATGAAGACCTGGTAGCCGGGGCTGGTGACGGGGTCTTCTGCTGCGTGAACCATGCTTAGCTCTATGCCGTCGTCGTTTTGTAATACGTAAAGTCTGTAGCCGGGGCGTTTGCCGCTTCTATTATTCAAATCCAGATTGTCGGGCAGTAATTGCCCATACACACAACAGCTCATAATACTCTCCCCTTTATTTAGTATTAATCAGTTTTCCATTATTATATATTTATATTAATTCTATTATCTGATATAGACAAGAAAAATATTTTAATTATTTTTCAATTTTTTTGTCATTTTTGATTCACTTTGCACAATATTAACTATAGAGAAATCTACGAGGAGGTGCTCAGTGGCAGAAAAAGACAAAGTGCAACGCACATTGGAATCTTACAATGACGTTTTTGCGGATATTATGAACGTTCTGCTTTTTAATGGTCACGAGGTAGTTAAGGAAGATGAACTTTCGGATGCACAACCATTTTCCTACTACAAGATGGACGGGAAAAAGCTTCGCGGGCAGGAGCGGGATGTAGCAAAATTCTGGAAAAATGGAGAAATCAGATTAAGCCTGATTGGACTTGAGAATCAGATGAAGGTAGAAAAATCTATGCCGCTGCGGGTAATTGGCTATGATGGTGCCGCCAATAGGAGTCAGCTGAATCAAAAGAAGAAATACGAGCTGCCTAATCAGAAGCAATATTATCCGGTTATATCTCTTGTTCTTTACTTTGGCACAAAACGTCACTGGAAAAAGAACCGCAGTCTGAAAGAGGTTATTTCCATTCCATTGGAACTGGAAAAGTTTGTAAACGACTACCAGCTCAATGTATTCGAGCTTGCATGGCTTAATGATGAACAAATACAAGCCTTTAAAAGTGATTTTCGCGAAGTAGCGCTGTTTTTAAGAAGCTTGAGAACAGGGGAAAATTTCCTCGGCTCAGACAAAAAACTGGAACACGTTATGGAGATTCTTGACTTATTCAGGGGTATGGGAGAAAATGAACCTGATTTAGGTATTGTTCTTGACGAATACAGTAAAGATAATAATTCAATTAAAGGAGGAATCGGCATGGGAGATCCAATGAAGAAATATAGAAATAGGATTATAAGCGAAAAAGCAATTGATGATGCGCTCGAGGCTCTAAAAGAAAAAATTTCCCCAGAAACTGTTGCAAAAATAGTTAAACTTCCTTTGGAACAGGTACTTGAACTTCAAAAACAAATTTCTGTTACGGCATAAAAAACACAATGCAATACTACATTCTTCAGGTAGCAACGGGGAAGGAGCAGGCTTTTGTTGATAACGTAAAAAAGCTGGTGCCCTACCTGGCGGAAAAGCATAATTTTATTTATCTCACGAGGGAGCTGACGATACGGCGCGGAGGCAAGGTGCTCAGGGAGCTGCAGCCTATGTTTCCTTCCTATATAATTGTGCAGACGGTATATGAAGTTGATTCTTTTACGCTGGCGGCGCTTAAGAAGGTGCCGGGCTTTTACCACTTTTTGAACAGCAATACGGATATCAAAGCCTTGAATAATCAGGATTTGCAGATTGTGCAGCACTTTCTGGGTCTGGGACCGAAAATCGGACAGTCTCTGGTACGCTTTGATGAAAACGACCGCATTGTGGTTATTGAAGGTCCGCTCAAGGGCATTGAAGGCTGCATCATAAAAGTAGACAAGCGCAAGCAGCGGGCAAAAATCCGCGTAGACTTTGGCGGCACCCCCCACACCATGGATTTGAGCTTTGAGGATATTTCGAGGAAATAAGGTATACCCAACGTTTTAATGTTAGTTTTTAATCTCCATGGGGGAATTCTCCACACGGATTTTGATTTTGCTAACGCAAAATCTTTTTTATTTTTTTTCTTCTTATTTTTGCTCATCAGTAAATCTAGATATTCTTTCCCACTTAAGCGACGTTTCTCCAAAATTTACAAGCAATCCAACTTCCAGCGATGCTGCATTAAGGTAATTCAGCACCTGGCATTTATGCACACTTGCAAGTTTTGCTGTTGATTTAAGTTCTACGACAATATTATCGTAACAAACAAAATCTGCAAAATATTCTTTAGAAAGCTTCTTGCCTTTATAAATTATAGGTAATAGCTTTTCCCGCTCATAAGGAATCCCCTGAAGCAAAAACTCTTCTTCCAGCGCTTCCTGATAAACCGGCTCCAGGAAACCACTGCCAAGCTCATTATGAACTTCCATACAGGCCTTTAATATCCTGCCAGTCTGATCTTCGTATTTCAGCACCTTATCTTTTTCAGCCAACCACGCACCTCCTTAACATAAGAATCTTCTACAGTTAATATTGTGCAAAGTTAATCAAAAATGACACTTTTCAAAGAAAAAAAAAAAAAAGAAACGACGTTAGTCGTTTCCAAATCCGTGTGGCCGAATCCGTGGTACCTAATTCATAACCTTCAGCAGCTCTTCAAAATAATACTTATCTTCAATTTTTTTGCCGCCGCAGGTGTGGCCGAGTCTTCGGTCGGAGCGGATTTTTTCGCCGTGGAAGTCGCTGCCAGCTGTGATGATGAAGCCGATTTTGCGGCCAAGTTCTTCCAGCCGCAGGCATTCGGTAACACGGGCACCGGGATGAAAGGCTTCAATTCCAACGACGCCCTTCTCGTAGCAGTCTTTTAGAAAATCTGGCAGGCGGCCCCAGGAAAGATAAAGCGACATGGGGTGAGCCACAACAGGTACGGCGCCACTTTCGCGCAGGGCTACTATTGCTTCGTCCAGGTTTGTGCAGACCCGGGGAACATACCACTTGCGGCCCCGGGCCAAATACTGGTCAAAGGCCTGCTGCCTTGTTTTTACGACTCCGTGCTTTACAAGCTCCGCCGCAAAGTGGGGGCGGCCTATTACGGTGCCAGGGAAATCAGCTTGAAGCTCGGCGGCAGTCACCGGCACCCCGTCTTCATTCATTTTTGCGATAATCTGCTCATTGCGCTCATTGCGGTTTTTTATAACGTTTTCTACTATATTAATAAGTGCTGGAGAAGGATTTTTTATCCCAAGTCCAAGCAGATGAAACTCCCCCGTAGGAAAAGTGATGTTCAGTTCAATACCGGGAACCACGGTGACTCCCAGCTTCCTGCCCGCCTC
>CAMNGG010000083.1 GCA_946537975.1 uncultured Treponema sp.
ATTCAGCAAAAGCTGAATTAGATGAAATAGTTGCATATTTCGTAAATACTCTTTGCAACCCAAAAGCAGCAGTCAGTTTACTTGAAGACGAAGAAAATAAAAAGATTGTCACAATAATGCATATATTCAACGCAAAACGTGATTATGAAAAACTTGTATAGAATACAACCTAACAAAGGTTCGCAACCGACAGCGGAACAATCAATTGTTCCGAACCATTATTTCGATGAGCCTAAAAAATGCTTTCACATTTTTCTTAACGGCTCTTCGATTGTAGGCAGGTACAACCAGTTGTTATGCTCTCACGCCATTGGCGTGGTAAAAGGAATGGATGATCTTATGAAAAAAATTATATTAATAATATTGACCGTTATATTCTCATCAGCAATGCTCACCGCTGAAATTAATAAAAAAGAAATAATCGGAAAGCAAAATAGATTTTTTATTTCGATTATTGGTGAGACAAGAGATTCAGCTTTATTTATAGAGTTTAAAGATGAAAATAAATATACATTTTTCAGTCCTTATGGCGGTTACTTGTGGAGTACTTCTGATTATATAATAAATGGTGATACAATTACTTTTTCTGTAATGAAAGAAAAGAATCCTTTTAAAGTAGAGGAATTAAATAAACTGTTTTCTTCAGACAATATAAATCAGCATGTTGATTTTACTTACGACAAGGACTTCTGTACTTTCTTTTTTAAAGGTGGTTTTAAAAACGGAAACATCGGTTTGTTTCCACCAGAATCTGAATCAACCCCTGATGGTACAATCTGTACACTTGGCAATATAAAAGTTATAAAAAAATCTGGATATCTTGTTCCTCTTGAAAACCTGAATGTCAGAAAAGAGCCGTCGACAAAATCTGAAACTGGACATATTGATTATGGTAACGAGATTTTCAGTTTGAGAGAAGAAGATTACCGGGGCACAGAAATGTTCAATGAAGATTATGCCATAAACTTGAACCAGAATGTCAATAATCGCATTTCTCCTGTTTTACTTGCAGGAATGATAAGAAGTTTTGATGCTGTCACAGTTGAAAAACAATCAATTGATGGAATTACAGCTCCATGGTATAGAATCAGTATTATCGATATTGATGGGGGTGAATGATATTACTGGATTTTCGGTGGTTACATAAAAGAAATTGATAATCCTGAAACAAAAAAATACGAAAACTTGTTTTTTGACGCCGCTGTAAAAAAAGGATATTTAAAACCTGTTGGAATCATAAAAGCGGAAAAACAAAAACTTGTTAATCAGTCTAAATTAGTGCTGGAATACGCTGAACCCTTATATAAACTTTCTACGAAAATCGAACTTTACCATGATCATACTGCTGAAAAAAAAGGCTATTATACAATTTACTATTATAATAACAATTCTACATACAGCACTGTAGTTGAACTTGTAAACAACGATTTGCTTTCTTCTTCAAAGCTTAAAATTGGAATGACTAAACAATCTGTAATTGACTTGTTAGGACAGCCTATAAAAAATACTACAGATGCTTTAGAGTATGATACTTTCGAATATACACAAGGTTATGGATATGGTTTAACTTTTACAATTGAAAATAATTATGTTTCAAAAATTGAAGTATATTTTTCAAAATAAATAATATCCAACTAATGGATATATAAGCATAACAAAGGTTCATAGCCGACAGGCAGTCAAGCCCACCTTATTTATTTAAAAGTAGAAAAATTAAGTATATATGTTATAATAAAATCATAATTGGAAGTCACGGAGGTATTTTATGGAATATCCTGCTCTTGAAAATAAATTAAAAACTCTCCCTCAGGCTGCAATTGATGAAGTTGCAACTTACATAGATTATGTCTTTTATAAATTTACAACTCCAGAAAAACAGAATCCTAGCGTATCCAAGAAAAAAGGATTCGGTTGTTTAAAAGATATACCTTGCAAAATGTCTCCAGACTTTGACGAACCTCTCGAAGAATTTGCGGAGTACATGTAATGTATTTATTGGATACCCATGCAATAATCTGGTATGTCTCAGGCAGTAACGAACTCTCTTCAACTGCAAAAAATATCATGGAAACTAAAAGATGTTTCTTCAGTTTTGTATCTTTGTGGGAAATTGCAATCAAGCAGGCAAAGGGTATGTTACAGTTTAATATCGACATTCCAAAACTAAAAACTGTCCTAGAAGATGAAGAATTTATTTATCTACCTCCAACAGAATTTGATGCTGAAGCAATAAAAAAATTGCCAGATATTCATAAAGATCCTTTTGATAGATTATTAATTGCTCAAGCTACTGAAAACAATTTTACAATTGTAACAACTGATTCAAAAATTCCACAATATAATGTAAAAACAATCTGGTAAATTAAAAATGCAACCTAACAAAGGTTCATAGCCGACAGCGGAACAATCAATTGTTCCGAGCCATTATTTCGATGAGCCTAAAAAATGCTTTCACATTTTTCTTAACGGCTCTTCGATTGTAGGCAGGTACAACTAGTTGTTATATGCACAACTCACTAAGTTGGAGAGGAAAAAAATGTATAAGAAATCAATTTTATGCATATTGTTATTATTTTTCGTTTGTAGTGGATTTAGTCAAACACAGTTCTATTATTTTTATACTGACAAATTTTATAATGATGAAGTCTATGTCACTCCAGATTCAATATATTTCATTGGAGTAGATTACAACGAATATTCAATTCTTCCACTCTCGTTATTTAAATTAAATGATAATGGTTTCTTATATTATGATAATGAAATTGTTTTATTAGATAATCTAACCAACGCATTAGTAATTTCAGAACAGAGAAAAGAATATATAAGGCTATTAGATTTTTATGATAAGTTAAAACGCAATGTCGAAGAAAGATATCTTCACTATTACTATTCAAATAGAAGTTTAAAAGGAGAAACTAGATATAAAGCAAGTTCAGAATTAAGTGAAAAGACTAAAAATGGATTAGTGATATATGAAGCAGATAATCTTGGAAAGTTCGCTTTTGATAAGACTGAACAAATTGGTGATTTGTATTTTAATTTTAATCATAAACCTTGGGTTGAAGGAGTTTCAGGAAATGGAATCGGAGAATCAATTCATTTATCTTGTGATACGGAATTTAATTCTATAGCAATTCTGAATGGCTATATTGATTTTGATAAACTTCATTTGTATAAAAATAATTCCCGTGTTAAAAAATTCAAGGTTTTAGATGAAGATAATAATGTAGAGTATTTTGCTCTATTAGATGATGAAGTTAAATTTCAATTCATCTATTTTGAAAAACCTACAAAAAAAGTAAAATTAATAATTGAAGAAGTATATGAAGGTTCTAAATGGGATGACACTTGCATAACAGGTTTGATACCAAGTAACTATAAAGTTAAATCAGAGTCTTTTGATTTTAAAAATCAAAAGCAAGAGAATGCTATTAATTTGTCAAAAGAATTAAGTAAGTCGTTAAAGAATAAGGTACTTAAAAAGGAATAATCGTATAACAAAGCTTTGTAATCGACACGCAGTCAAGCCGCCTGCTGCTTAGGGTGCAAGGAGGAAAAAATGAAAAAAAAGTTTGCATTTGCAGTTCTTTTTTTATTTGTAATTAATGTACTGTTAGCTGAATCTAATTCAGAAAAATTCTGGAAGCTTTGGAATAAAGAAAATGAAGGACCAGCAACAGAGTTTCTTAAAGAATGGGAAAAGAAAAATAAGAAAGATCCTGAATTATATGTATGTTACTTCAACATGTATATTACAAAAGCTTCCAAAGAGCAAATGTATGTTGAATCTTTCTTACCACCAAATTTCAATGGTCAATATATGGAAGGTCAAAATGAAAATGGAGATAAAATCTATATTTATTCCATAACTGATTATGATGATGATTTATGTAAAAAAGCTTTTGAATATGATGAATAAAAAATTACCTGCTAAAGCATCGTAACCGACGCAGTCAAAGCTGGAGAGCATTGAGAAAAAATGAAAAAATATTTTAAACTATTTTTATTGCTGAGCCTCGCCACTTTATTTCAAAGCTGTTTTTTTTCTAGTTATGATGACAGCGGCTACGGAGTATTCTTTTTAATTCTTCCATTTCTATTTTTTGTTGGCTTAATTATTACCGGAATTACTTTTCTCTTTGTTAAAGAAAAAAGTTCAAGAATATGGGCTGCCTTAGCGATTTTTTCTCCCTTTATTGCGATTTATATAATTTCAGAAATACATTATTTTCC
>CAMNGG010000084.1 GCA_946537975.1 uncultured Treponema sp.
ACCCTTAATCTCAGAATTGTACATATCCTTTGGAACAGAGTTGTTGATGTCGAGGAGTGTAACGATATCATCAGAAACAACAGTACCGATTTTTTTTATTTATAATGAAGGAGGGGAAAGCCTTCCCCTCGCTCCAAACGCCTGCGTCGTTTTCCGCTACCCTTTCTCCTAGGGCTCCGCCCTAAACCCCAATAGGTAAATTGCTATCGCAATTTGCTATTGACATTTCACAATTATCTGTTAAAGTAATGATGTCGGATAGGAGACCTTAAACCCTATTCCATTGGTCGTTACGGAGACCTTAAACCCGTAACAATAGCCGGCTTTAAAGTCGGCTTATTTTTTTTTGATTTACGCATGGCAAAACAAACTCCTTCTTTCAAGCAAAATGTTCTCACTGCAATCTGTAATGGCGCTCAGAAATATAAAGATGTTTTTCTTGATTATGAATATGAAGTTTCCTCTAAAGCTTTTAAGACACAAAAGCCATTTATTATTTCTGCCACAAAATCTAATTTTCTCCATCTTACAGGAGTTAATACAAAACTTACAGCAAGTCAGTTTTTCGACAAAGCTCTGAATAAAACCCTTACAGAAAATGATTTTGATTTCATCAAAAAAGGACAGACAGAAAAAATGGTAAAAGGTTCTGTTCGCCGTAAAGTCCAATTCCTAAAAGACCTCGACAAAATATTTGATAAATCAACTCTAGTAGAAGAAAACTTTGTGAAAAACAAGATTTACTGCACCTTCGCCGTTTCTGAAAACACTTTTACCCTCGGCTTTATTGCAGTTCCAAACTGCCGTCCAAAAACACTATTAAAAGGCAACGAACTAAAGAATCCTCAAAAGATAGATTCTATCAGGCGCCGAGAAAAAGGTGAGAAAGATTTTCAGAATTTTATAAAATAAGAGTATAAAAAGAAGTCCGCGGTCCCTATTGGTGCAAAGCACCCACTGCATAAGCAGGAGAAGGACTTCCGCGGCTCACGGTTTTGGTTGACGACCCTCCAAAAATTGACGGTCGTCATACAATAACAAGGCATTTTATTGCCGCTTGTAAAAAACTGTGCTATCCTAAAATATGGAACCTAACATGTTGTGTGCAAAATATAATTACAAGATGGACATTGCCGTAAAGCAAGAAGAAGCATATCAGGATGGCTTGGATGACGGACAAGTACGAAAAGCTGTTGAAGACGCAGTCATGCTTGTTCAAAAATACAATACTTCACCTGAAACTGCCGCAAAAGACATGGATGCACCTCTGGAAGCAGTTCTTGAAAAGTTAAAATAAAAAGAACACAGTGAATAATTATTACCGCAGCATAAGTGCGGCAATAATTATTTTTTTTATCTCCTATAACTATTCCATTCTGCACGAGAAGCTGACCTGGCAGCCATAGCTGATGAATCTGCCGCTTCTCTCGCAAGATGAACAGTCTCTTCTATATTTCTTTCAAGATATTTTTTATGCTCATCATCTATCAATAAATTAATTGCTTCATTTAACTTTGCAGCTCGCCCTGATGTTATTATATTCATCATTCGCTCTATATCATCTGGTGAAGAATATTCTATTCCAACAGGACAGTTTACATATTTATTATAATAATCTATAAGTTCATTTTTAAGTTCTTCTTCACGGTAAGATAATTTTTTAATTGTATTCTTTTTAACAATTCGAGCATAAATAATATCTCCTCCTAACAAACTTATAAAACAAAAAAAACCCAATAAAGCACCAATAATTGCCAAAACCATTAGATCGTTCTTTATTCCAACATTCATCAGAATAATACTACCCACCATTGAAATGAAAGAAAACAACAGAGCTTTTCTAATCGCAGATTTAGACAGTTTTGTTTTTTTCTCCAATTCCAAATTATAACTTACTGAATAATATTCACAATATTGATTCTTTTTCTGAGAAAAATATTCCAGCATCTTAGAAAGTTCATTCAAAGAATTCTCTCTTTCCGAAAGTTGAGAATTATTGTCCGCTACAACTTCGACAGACTGACCGTTTACAGCAGTACCACAACTTGGGCAGAATTTTGCTCCTTCTGCAATCTGTGCCCCACATTTTGAACAAAACATTCATTCCTCCTAATTTTGCAAGTTTTTATAATTAACTTGCATATTGCAAGTATAACATACAGCTGTGCATTACGCTAGTGTATAAATTTCAAATAGACTATCAAAATGCAAGTAATGACAGAACAACAACTACATGAGACCCTTTCTCAAAACATAAAGAAATATCGAAAGGGAAAATATACTCAAGAACAGCTTGCTGAAAAAATCGGAGTTTCTTCACAAAACATAAATGACATAGAAGGAAAACGACGTTGGCCAAGAGAATCGACCTTAATTAAAATAGCAGATGCTCTTGAAATAGAAGTATATCAGTTATTTATACCGAACGATTTAAGCGATATCCAAATAGAAACTACTGATGAAAACGAAAAAATACGAACTACGATTCAACAACGACTAGTTTCTGACTTTAGAAAATCTATGAATAATATGCTTGATAAGTGGAGTAAAAAAGACTTATAAAAAAAGCCAGTTCTGAATTATCAGAACTGGCTTTTCTGTTTTAGATTGTCCGGTCAAGCCGGACAATGACAAATCCTTGATACTCTTTGCGACGTTTGTGAAACAAACTCGCCAATTAAGATTTTTGATTTATCAAAAATCTTAATTACGCCCAAGGATTCTCAGTAGGATATCTAACTCCCTTAGGCTGGTTGTATCCAATCTCGCTTACGTCTACGCCGATATATTTGAATACTTCGTAGAGTGCTTTTCCAAAGTGGCCGAATGCAACGGCACCGTGGTGTGGGAAGCCCTTTTCGATGAGCCAGTGGCGGTAGAAGCGGCCCATTTCTGGGATTGCGAATACACCAATTGAACCGAATGAACGTGTAGCAACTGGAAGAACTTCACCCTGTGCAATG
>CAMNGG010000085.1 GCA_946537975.1 uncultured Treponema sp.
ATAATATTTAAAATATTAATTGACTTTGAAACCGGATTAATAAGGGCAATTGCCGCACAACCAAGAGCAAAAAGGATTCCAAAAACTATAAGGATATAAATTGATTTTATATTTTTTCCGCTATTCATAAACTCCAGATTCCCTATAAATATAACACTCAATTACAATCAAAATGTGATTGTTCCCTAATTTTTTTTCTATAATACTAGTTAAAATTAATCTTTACAATAACAAATCACTATGATAAATTCAAAAATATGAAATTAAAAAGAAATTTTACTAATCTTCTATATATATCAGTTTTTATTCTGCTTATTTTATTTTCGGCCTGCAAAAACACTAAAACAAGCAAAAATTCAAAAAAATCAGATACAGTACAGAATCATCAGCAGGAGCTTCAGGAGCTTTTAGATTCTCAGACCTTTAACGGAAAACAGAAATATTCTCTTATAAAACAGATTGCGGACACTCTGCGCAGCGAAAAAGACTACCAGGGACTTATTCTTTTCCTTACAGACTGGGTAGATAAGAATCCTGATGATATGTACAACTCCTACTGGCTCTTAATGACGGCAGATGCCTACCTTTCACAGGGTGCGGAGCCGGTTGCTGAATATTATTTTGACAGAATCCTGCAGCAGTGTCCCGATCTTTTAATAAAGGGAAACTCGGCACACTTTATCTGTCTGCAAAAGCTTATTCAAATCAGTAAAACTCCGGCTCACCGAATAAAGTATTTTAATGAACTGATAAGCCGTTTCCCGCAGAATGTTAATACCACAGAGCTTTACCTGCGCCTTGCCCTGGAATACCAGAACGACAGCCAGTGGTCTCAGGCTCTTAAAACCTATTCTCTTTTTCTGGAACAGCCGGACGCAACCACAATTCAGATTCCTGGTGAACCAGATGCCTACAAAAATGCCCGCCATCTTGTAGATTTCAATAATTCTTCCAAAGACTGGACCTTTGAAAGTCTTTCTGCCCTTGAAGCGGCTGTTAAAAAAGCTATTACGAACTACGACTGGCGCTCTCTGGATAAATACAAGGCAAAGGTAAACTTTTTCTCTATGTCCTGGAAGCAGGATGAAAACGATGCAAACTCCCAGGAAGAATTTTCTATGTATTCCTGGATGAGGGGAAAAAGAATCCGCTACAGCGACACCCTCGACGAAGCGTCTAACCCTAACGAAGCCTACCTGAGAACCTGGGGCTGGAACTCTTACGTTTCGGTATGGTATCTGTATTTCCGAAAGGTTGACTTCCCGCTTGACCCGGATATTCATGGTAACTGGGAATGGGCCGGTATTTACCTTGGAAATAAGCTCTAATGAAAAAAAATCTCCTCTTTTTTGCTGCACTGATTATTTCTGCCTCCATGTTTGCTGAAGATGCGGTGGTTGAGGCCCTCGAAACCACCGGTATACCGGCCGCAGAAGCATTTGCTAAAGATGACACAGCTCTCCTCTCTTTTACCGAAGAGCCCATGGAAGAAGAGGTAGTTGAAGACGAAGCTTTTCTTGAGCTGCTGAAAACCGCCCTTATACCCGAGCTTACCCCCCTGGACAGGGAAAACGGAGCCCCACTCCAGCATATTCCAATCTCCTTTATTTCAGAAGAAGAAATTGCAAAGCCTCAGGTAGAAGCCTTCCGGAAGATGTATCTTTCGCCAAAATGGTCTGCCCTGCTTCGCAGTTACCTGGAAAGTGCAATGGAATACCGTCTTTATGTGCGCAAGGCAATTGCGGACAAAGAGATGCCGGAGATGCTGGAATATCTTCCGGTAGTAGAGTCAAATTACAAAACAAGCGCAAAAAGTCGTTCCGGAGCAATCGGTATGTGGCAGTTTATGGCCAACAGCGTATGGCCCTTCCTTACCCTCAATGATTTTGTAGACGAACGCCTGGATCCCTGGAAATCTACAGATGCAGCCTTACGCAAGCTCACAGACAACTATAATATTTTCAATGACTGGCTGCTTGCAATCGGAGCCTATAACTGTGGCGTAGGAGCAATGAACAAGGCAATAAAAAAAGCCGGCGGAGTAAAGGACTTCTGGTACCTGGCCGAAAAGGGCTTTCTTTCAAAACAGACCGCAGAATACGTACCAAAGCTGATTGCGATAGCAGACCTGGCAATTAACAGCGAATATTACGGAATTGATATTCCGGATCACAAGGAAGAATATGAGCTGCTTGAAAACGAAAAAAACGGAAATTTCGATTACGTAACCGTAAACAAAGCCTATTCAATTAACCAGCTGGCACAGGAAATGCGCATGGATGCTGCAAGCCTTAAAAGACTGAATCCTTCATATATACTAGGCATGACACATCCTTCAAAACAAAGCGAAATAAGACTGCCTCTTGGTATGAAGCAGGCCGCAGAAGACGCTCTGGCAGGAATGACAGCTGTAGAGTTCCCTCTAAAATATACCGTTGTAGCCGGCGATTCACTATGGTCTATTTCCCGCAAGTATAAAACCACAGTAAGTGCCATCTGCGAGCTCAACGGCATAAAAGAAAACGCAATCCTCAAAATTGGAAAAATCCTTTATATTCCTTCAAAATAAGCCGATTATTAATTGAAAAACTGTCATCCAAAACTTGTTTCAGGGGCTGCATGACATGCGGAGTGTAATATGTCCATTAAAAAGAAGTTGCTTTTTGTATTTCTCACTTCAATTATTTTCTCATATCTTTCTGCAGAAGCAAGCCAGAATTATGACACAAAAATAGAAGCCGTAAGCTCCATCAACTGGATTACTAAGGAATTTGTTACAAACATTTCTCTCGATGCAAACAAGGCAAATATTCAGATGCCTTCAGGAAAAAAGGTCGCATCCGCTTACATAAAATCAAAAATGCTGCCCCTCATTCAGCCTCCCCTGCTCTCGCTTTTTGAGAACTCGGAAAACGACCTTTCAGAAGCAGTAATAAACGAAGACCTTACTCTGGATCAGGTTTACAGCTTTATTATGAGCGGCCACAAAACTCCGGACGTTTTTTCAAAGGACCTGAAATACCTTAATACCACAAACACAACAAATATTAATGATATTGGCAAAAAGCTGGTAAAACACAACTATGCTTATAATCCCCAGAAGCCTATTGAATCAGTTCCTTCGCGCGCCTTCAGCGGAATTATAATTGATGCCCGGGGAGCCTTCCCTGTACATGGTGAGTATGTAGAAAGCGAGGTTTATGCCTGCTTCTTCCCGCAAATTTGGGACGATCAGATGAACAGCATTTACGAAAAAAACATAGTTTCACCCGCAATTGTAAATGAAAAGGGACTTGTGGCTTATCACTATTCAGATGATATTGCAGATTACGAAGACCGGGTTGGTTCCGATCCTCTTTACATAAAGGCCTCTCAGGTTTACGGACGCAACCGCACAGACCCGATAATTAAAAGACGCGATGCCCTTAAGATTCTTACCGTGCCGGAAAATATAAAGCTTTTACAGGAAGGCAAGGTAGTTATTCTTCTTGATAAAAAGAATCTGATTTATGATATTTCTGTTCCGGAAAAAACACCTTCTTATTACGTAAAGCTCAATGCCGTAAAACAGTACTTCTATGTAAACAAGATTCCGGGAGTTACAATCACAGACTCAAGCATTGGCTGGATGTTCGACGTAAATCTCCGCTTCTATCCTGATTCACCGGAGCTTTTACCGGAAGAAAAAGGCCGCATAGAACAGATTGCAGAAAAGCTTAAAGCAATTCTTGAAGATGAAGGCTACACAATTCTCATTGAAGGCCACACCGCAGATGTAGGCAAACCGGTCGGACAGCTGAATCTTTCTATTGAGAGAACAAGAACGGTTATGAATGCCCTTATAGGCGAAGGCCTTGATGAAAAGATTTTCACCTACAAAGGCTTTGGCGGCACAATGCCTGTAGCTGATAACGATACAGAAGAAGGCCGGGCCCAGAACCGTCGCGTACGCATTATTGCCCGACCAAGAGCAACCTATATTCAGCGCGACTGGAATTAATTCAATCCTTCTTTTTCTTTTTTTTCCGCTTTTCAATATACATTAAAGCATCTGCCTCGCTTAAAAGCGGGGTAATTTTATAGCCCATTTTAGAAGACGGATACTGAACAAAGCCCATGCTTATTGAAATCTCAAAGCCCTGTTCGTTTCCGCCGGACCAGATACGGCAGTCTTCGTCTATCTGTTCACGAATCTTCTTCAGGGCGTTCGCTGTAAGTCCGGGACTTATGATTGCAAACTCATCCCCGCCAATACGGGCAATAATGTCGTTGGAACGAAAATTACTGCGCAGAATAATTGATTCCGCAAGAATAGCCCGGTCGCCGGCCTCATGCCCGTAAACATCATTAATCTTTTTGAGGCCATCCATATCGCAGTAAATAATTATACCGCTCTGCCCCATTGCCTTGGCAAACTTAAGTGTTGTTTCACCAAAGGAAAAGAGACCTCGCCGATTGTAAAGGCCGGTAAGTTCATCGGTAGAGGCAATAAGGTCCAGCTCATCAATCTTTTTTCGAACCCGAGAAGTTTCGCTATGAGCAAGAGAAAAGGAATAAACCGAAGCAATTGTAGAAGAAAGCAGCTTTACAAAAAGATCATAAATGATACTGTCGTAATTTCCAGGCCTTATGATTATGTAACCATACTGCAGGGTACTATGGAAGATAGAGAATACCATCACTCCATCTGAAGTAATCTTAATAATTCCCGGCGGAAGCATTTCTTCCTTTGGATTACACTTTATCTGTTTTTTAATCAGATTAGAATCAAAACCGGTTATATCATCAAAGCCCGCAAAAAGATGAGCCTGCTTTGGAAGATGAAAATACTCAAAAGGCGTTGCCATTTCTATCGGCTTTTCATAAAGCACAATTGCACAGGCGCTGATTCCGAAGGAACGCACATCATCATTAATTCTTTTGCACAGCTGGTCATAAGTCATATCAGACTGCATTTCTGTATAAAAAGAAGTTGTCTGATAGAATTCACCTTTTTTTCTATACCATTCAGTACCAGTATTTGCACGCAAGGTGTTTTTTGTTTCATCAGTTTCGTATTCAAAAATTTTGGCGTGCGGTGCATTTTTATCGTAAGGTACGCGGCGGGTAGATTCCCTCATAACTGGAATTGCAGTCATAACAGAAAGCTTGTCTGAAGCTTTACCATTGATTTCTTTTATAAGATTCATTCCCGCAAGATAGCCCTGCCCTTCAAAATTCTGTTTAAT
>CAMNGG010000086.1 GCA_946537975.1 uncultured Treponema sp.
GTGTAATATCACACTTTACAAACTTTTTACAGTTTTCACACTTTATCCGACAGGAGGAATAACTTATGGCAACACGAACAGAAACTCGCCAAATTCGATTAGCACAGTGGCGTAAGATATTTCAGCAGAAAGCAGAATCTGGTCTTACTGCTAAGGAATTCGTAAGTGGTTTACCACTTACGTTTGCTGGATGATTTTGTAAATATGTTTCTTGACAAAATGGCATTAAGTATTATAATTAAATTACCCGATGGGTAATTTAGCGAAAGGAGGAAGGCCTTGGAATTAGTTTATGCAGATGCCGAAACTGAGGAACAATGTACCAGCTTAAAAGCAGCGAAGAAGCTATTTGGCGGAAACAATGCACTGGCACACAGTTTATTTGCTAGGATAAATGCTTTAAAACAGGCAGAAACAATTAAAGATATTATAGTTCAACCAACCTTTCACTTTCATAAACTTGAAAACAAAGGCGGAAGGGACTTGGAAGGATATTTCGCTATTGATGTGAAATCAAGACGAGAACAATGGCGTATAATATTAGAGCCTCTAGATGAGAACAAGGAGCCATATGTTCCATGTAATATCGATGAGATATCCCAGAATGTGAGAATTGTAGAAATAATGGAGGTGAGCAAGCATTATGAGTAATTACATTGAATATGATGATACGATTGCGTTTCACCCAGGATATTATATTAAAGAGATTGTGGAAGAAAGTGGATTAACCCAGGAAGATTTTGCAAAAAGATTAGATACAACACCTAAGAATTTAAGCTTATTAATTCGTGGTGAACAGAGCTTATCAATCGACATTGCAATGAAATTATCTAGAATGATTGGAACCAGTGTGAACTATTGGTTGAATCTTCAAAATGCTTATGATGCATTGATAGCTGAGTTCAAGTCTCAGGGAGAATTGGTAGAGGAAAGAAAAGTATTTGAGATATTTGATTATAAATATTTCAGAGAGAATTATGGTCTTCCTGATTTGCCTAGAAAGAAAGATGAGCAAATAAAGGCGCTTAGAGAGTTTTTGAATGTGGCGACGTTAACTGTATTTACCAAAAGAGATATGGCGGTAAGCTTTAGAGGTTCAACAGAGGCTTTAGAAGTGGCTAATACAGTTAAGGCCAATACAATGGTTCAGATTGCCACAAATAAAGCATTGGCAATTGATGCACCTAAGTTTAATAAGAAGAAATTTGAAGATGCAGTGCAGTATGCTTTGACATTAACTAAGAACCATAGTGAATTCTATCCATTGATTCGAAAAGCATTTGAAGAGGCGGGCGTTATTTTTATAATTCTACCCAATATTGATGGGTCTAGGATTAATGGAGCGACTAAAAAAGTCGGCGATAATATCATGCTGATGGTTAATGACAGAAGATTATATTCTGATTCATTCTGGTTTACACTGTTCCATGAGATTGGTCATATTATTAATGGTGATTATGGAATCTCATTTGAAAAGGAAACAGGAAAACAAGAACTTGCAGCTGATTTATTTGCAGAGGACAGTTTGATTCCAAGAGATAAGTACAATGAGTTTGTCTCAAATAGAAGATTTACATTAAATGATATTGTGTGCTTTGCAGATACTATCAATAGAGATCCAGGTATTGTATTAGGAAGATTACAAAATGATGGTTTGGTTGGATTTGATGATTGGACTATGAAACCAATAAAACATAAGTACAAGGTTAGGACGGCGTATTAGTAAGTGAAGTAGCAGATATATGAGGAGATTAGCTTAGACAGGTTCTTTGCTTGTTGTGGCCGAGGAATGGAAGAAAAAGTATCCGATGAACATATATGCTGATGCGACCGACAAGAAAAAGCAGGAATCATTCGACGAATTGGCGTCAAAATTGGATAGTATCTTTTAAGAAAGAAGCAGCCGTAAAAGCTGACAACAAAAATCCTAAAAGACAACAATTTGACAATAATTTCATTTTAAAGACAAGTAATAATAAGACTTGTCAATGTGCTTTGAATCTATCCGAAAGTTGATGTTAAGCCATCACGATGGTAGTTAAGGTAATCGTATTGTTGTTCCCGACAATGAAGTCTTTGAAAGACGGAATGCAGTAAAATCAATGGTTTGAAGGCTATAGGCACAGGGTAGTACGACAGATAATCCACTCAGATGTTCCGAAATGAGCCGAATTTGGCTATTCGGAAATCCGGAGAACCAACAGAATAAAAGTAAGACTAAGGACACTTTCTAAGAATGAAAATTCAAAGGAAGTGTCTTTTTTTGTCTCTGTTGTTCTGCGGAAAAATAAAAGCAATGCATTTGTAGAGATTTATACTTGATTAAAATTTGCAAATGTAATATTATTGCATAAACGAATGATTCTGAAAGAAGAATATATATGACGATTGGTGAAAGAGTATTACAACTTGTTCATGACAGAGGGATGACTCAAAAGGAATTTTCTGAAAAGACAGGTATACCCCAGAGTACGATGAGCAGCTGGAAAGGAAAGAAACAGAATCCCTCGATCGATAAGCTGAAGGTGATCTGCGATACG
>CAMNGG010000087.1 GCA_946537975.1 uncultured Treponema sp.
CTTTTGCGTTATCAATGTAACTAGCGAACATATGCGTTCTCCTTCATTAAGATAAATGGATGCCAACGGCACCGTTTGAATTTTTGCGTCGGAGGTTCTAAAACCAACAAGACGCGAAATTTGTGCTTTGTATTAAAATCTTATCACAGAAATCAATTTAAAGCATTAAAGTTGTACTTTAATTTCAAATATGGATTCTATTCTTTCCAATAAATCTTTCAGACATAATTGGCAACATAATATTCTAAAAATCTACATTTTCAGTATCTGTTCAAAAATTCTGAAATTACTATCATCACGTGGAGAACAATAAACTGCAAATTCTATGATTTCAAAAGCATTTTGAAATTCTTCCATTAATTGTTTATAAGCTCCTGCGACTACTTCCGGTTTATTCATAAAAGCACCGCAACCAAATGCTCCTAAAATCACAACCTCGTTTTTATCTTTAGCAGCAGCTTCCAGAATCTTTCGGCCCCGTGTAATATGAATCTGTTCCAATTGTTTATCAGAAATTTTAATTGACTTATTACCATCACCAGAATTATAAGAATTACTTGGACGTTCTCTAAGATTTGGAGCGGCACAAGTTATTACATTTACCCTTTTCCATTTCTTCTCAGGCATAATAGTTGGATATGCTGTATCGGATTTGAAAATAACCACATCCGGCGTATAAATTAAATCATCATTATGAATAGGATTTGCAGCATGTCTGTGAGGAAGATAGAACTTTTTCCACATATCATCTTCTGTTAAATTATAATAAAGCGTAGAACAACGGCACAAACATTCTTCCTGCGCAGAAGAACCATTCACTACCCCACCACCAGGATTACTTGCTGATGCAAAATTCAAAACCGCAACTTTTTTATCTGCATACTCCATTGCCGCTTCAAAGGTTCTCTTCTTAGATACTATGATTTTTGCTGGCTGCTCATAAAAATTTTTCTCAACACTAATTTCTTCATTCTCTAAAATCAATTTCTGTTTTGAAGAGGAATCTTTCCAGGCTTTCAACAAAACAGGATTTGTCTTACATAATTTTTCTGTATCCCTGAATATTTCAATGTTTTCTTCTCTGCTCATTTTAGCCCCCGATAATATCAGATATTTTTCATATTATTTTAACATACCTATTTCATTTTGAAATTAAAGTATTAGTTTAATTTAATTTCACATGAGTTGTGCTAAAATAATCTGATAAGGGAGACTTCTTTTGAAAGTTCTAGTTGTTCCAGATGTTCAATTATATTTCTGAGGAAGAGCAAGAGATGAATTTATCAGATCGAGCAGACTTACACCCAAAGAATCTGCGATTCTAACTAACTCTCGCCTCTATTCCAACCTTTACAGCAAAGAAAATAGACTGCAGAATGCATACATTAAAGTCTTGCTTGAATCTGTTAAAAATGATTTTTCCATGCTAAAATAATTGCATGGAAGATATATTTAACGAAGATGAATTTTGGAAAAGTCTTGAACAATGGATTTCCTTTTATGAAATACCATTAATGTTATGTGAACCTCTTGCTCCTTGGGGAGTAAGTGAGGAAGATAGGGAATACTATACATTAATACGAACGCTTACAGAGAAAAAGCACCATTTCCAAAATGAACTCGCAACATTAATGCGTGAAAAGAATATTACTAAAAATTCAGAACTCTACAATTCTGTAAATATGAGTTGTGCTTTATTTGGAAAAATCATGAAAGCAAAAGATGGATATGTACCAGATAAAGAAACGGTTTTTAAATTGTGTATTGCATTACATTTGACAATTAAAGAATCTGAAGAATTGCTATCGTACGCAGGCTATAGCTTTAATCCAGATTCAAAAAAAGACATTATTGTAAAATACTTTATCGAAAATCAAAAATTTGATAAAGCTGCTCAAATGAAAATAGATGAGTTTTTAGACCGTTATAATGAAAAACCACTTTTTTCTTGTAATTAAACGCAGCGTTTAACTTTAAACTTCAACTTGAATCTACACTTACCTTGTAATCAAAACCATACGGAGGTAAGTGCTATGAATCGCTATATTGAAGAAAACAAGATTGTTATTCACCCTATGATCAACCTGGTAAAGACAGGTCAGAATATTAAGAGCATGAGGGAAGAAAAAGGTATGTCTGTTCAAAAGCTTGCAGACTTTATGGAGTTTGAAGCAGTCCAGGCCGTGTACAACTGGCAGAGTGGAAAAACCTTACCTTCCCTTGAAAATCTAAAAATCTTAAGCGAACTCTTTAACAAACCAATGGATGAGATTTTGATTTTTGAATAAGAACTGTAATTTCCCAAAATAATTCAAGCATAACTTTAATTACTTTTGAGAAAGATACTCTTATCATATAAGTATGGAAATCTTAGATAAAATTTTTGAAACTAATACTTATACTGAACTCGTCAGCTATTTTAAGGAAGTAATCAGGCAACTGGGAAAGACTCGTATAAAGGCTCTTTATCATACAAGTGGCATGAGTGATTTTATCGATGGAGAACTCTACATTGTTTTTGAAGATAATCGAGCTCTTGTTATTGCAAATAAACTTACAAGCTTTGGTTGTTATGAATTCCAGTCGAAATACAATATCTGGTATAATGCACATTTTCCAAAGCGTGAAAATGAATTTACTATAAAAGTGAAAGGAAAATATATTGAAACTTTTCGCGCAATTCCATTCTCTGAAAGTTTTCGAACTCATCCAAGCATAGAGGAATACGCCCCAGATGGCGGAGATTATTATTCAAGAGCAGGATTATTTCTTAACACAGGAGATATTCTTTCCTTCTATGGATACAGTGCTGAAATGGACGGCTACATGGGATTAGACTATGCAGAAAGAAAACCAGTAATTCTAAGAATTAGTCCTGATTTCGATTCAACTTTTCATTCAAATTACAACGAACACTTTTCATATAATCAGGATGTTTTTATCAAATATAAAAACTACGGTAAGCTAATAGTGCCTGGCATGAAGGAACTCATAACTGAATACACAACCCTAAAACAAAATGTCTTGAATTCCGGAACAGATAATCCATACATGAATGAAGAAACCAGACAATACTTCAAAACCAAAAGCCGTGAAATCACAGAGCTTATTCAGCAAAAACTTTCCAAACGCTACAAAGTTATTCCTGATGACTCTTGGGAAAGTTTCCTTTGATTCAATTAGTGTTCTAATTACAAAACCGTCGATGTTAAAAAAGTGTCGTCCTATTCCATTTTGGTTAAATGTGATTTATGATAATTGCATACCTGGGAACAACAGAGAAATCCGCTAACCTAGGTAAAAGCACAGCTCCCACAAGGGTGTATAAATCGAGAAACTCTTGTGTATATCCATACTTGGCGATGACCGCATTTATGGTTTCTGTTACTTGTAGGCTCGAAGCTATTCTGCCCTGGTATGTGCGGATGAACTGCTTCGAGCCTATTTTGTATAACTGCCCTTTGAAAATTGCCACGTTTGTACCATAGCTGTAGAACGTCTGACAATTTTGGAAGGTAGGTATTCACAGAAAAAGAAATACCTTATTTAAAAGAAAACGGGCTTGCCTCTACAGGCAAGCCATCGGCTGCGGAGAGGATACAACAAGGCATCCCCTCTACATCTATAAATTTAAGCAATAATAGAAAAATAGTCAATATAAGATAACACATGGTTTGCAAAGCAGACTCAAGGTCAAGCCGGTTTGCGGTTTAAATATTGTTATGTGGACGCTCGCACTGGAACGCTGATATGAAGGAAAAATGAAACAAAAATTATTAAATTTTATCTTGTCTTGTGCCCTGGCAATCATCAAAAACTAAGCAAATAATGCGACATCTTTTGATTTCTAATTCATAATCTCCAGCGATACCGCTGCTTCCCAGCGGCTGCCTTTTCGTTCAAAAATGGTGATGTTATTTACAGGGAACGTTTCAACAAGATTCAATTCGTTCATCACTTCTATTGCATCTTTTGTAACGCCTGCAGGAATATCACGATTACTGACTGTCAGATGCGGAGTAAACGGACGCTGATCTTTTTTGGTACAAGCAGGAGCGGCTTTTATTACTGCTGAATAAACAGCGTCACGCAAAACTGTCCACTTTTCATCCTTTTCAACTTTTGCAAAAAGAGTTCGATCGCCAAATGCATCGAAATTATTAATTTTTGCAGAAAAGCTCAAGCCGGCTGGTAACACATCTTGCTCGATTGCTTTTACTAAGTCTTCTGTTGAATATTGGTCTGGGAGTCTGAACGGCGGAATTAAGGTTACATGAATCGGAGTCAAATGCCCGGAACGACAGCCGTATGCTTCATTCATATAGCGGCGACAGTCTTCAAGTGTAAGTGTAATGTCCTCTGGCGTAAGAACTCCAATAAAATGTGTCTGCTGTGGAAGATTTTGTTTTTTCATATTTTCTTAATTATAACATATTCTGAAGCTTTTGAACGTAAAGTTATCGTTTAATTCAAGAGTACTACAAATTAGCAAATTTACAGCATATTTGCCAATATGTAGTATAAACCCAAGAATAGAATTTTGTATAATCAAAACACTATGGTAAAATAATTAGATTCCCAATAAATATGAGGTATAAAAATGAAACTCTTCGGTACCAGAAAAAAGAAGGAACCTGCCGTACAATTCGATTCCGAAACTCAGTATGCCGTAATCCGCTCTTCAATCTGCACCGGAGAAAAAGTCGCCGGCTTTAAAAACAAAACGGACGGCCACTTCACCGAAGTAATGCTCATTCGTTCACCTGCTGATGAAAAAGAATTCAAAGAAACCTACGGAGTGGATTCTTTGAAA
Source organism: uncultured Treponema sp. (assembly GCA_946537975.1). Classification (GTDB taxonomy): domain Bacteria; phylum Spirochaetota; class Spirochaetia; order Treponematales; family Treponemataceae; genus Treponema_D. Next base: position 4,814 of record CAMNGG010000087.1, read on the forward strand.
GTTGAATACTAGCGGGGAATACAAGAATCGAACTTGTATAGGCGGATTAACAGTCCGCTGCACTAACCATTGTGCTAATTCCCCAATGACGGAAAGCGGGAGACTCGAACTCCCAATACCTTGCGGTACACCTGATTTCAAGTCAGGCCGACTACCAGTTATCACAGCTTTCCTTAAAAGGTTCGTAGGAGAGTCGAACTCCTATTTGCTGGATGAAAACCAGCTGTCCTGACCGTTAGACGAACGAACCATATAGCGGAGAGAGAGGGATTTGAACCCCCGATAGCGTTACCGCTATAACAGCTTAGCATGCTGCCGCATTCAGCCTCTCTGCCATCTCTCCAAAAATAGGTGGGCGTACCAGACTCGAACTGGTAAAATCTTGATCCACAATCAAGCGCGTTCACCTTTCCGCCAACGCTCACATAAAAAGAGAACCTGATGGGAATCGAACCCACGATCACGGTTTTGCAGACCGTTGCCTTAACCAGCTTGGCTACAGATTCTACGAGCCCGGAGAGAATCGAACTCCCGTGAGTAGTTTTGGAGACTACCGTTCTACCACTGAACTACGGACTCTAATGCTTCACGCACTCAATACTTCCCTACCCTCTTCTGCAATAACTACCTCAATCATTTTAGTTACGATGATTTCATCCATAGTTACGTCAAGAATCTGAGCAAGCACAACAAGGTTGTCGAGTGTGGGCATGTTCTTTCCGGCAAACCAGTTGTAAATAGTCTGCACATATGGAAAGTCCATGATGAGCTGCAACTGACGGGGAGTAACTCCTCTCAGCTTCATTATTGTTTTGATTTTTGTACCTGTAGCCTCTAAATCCAG
>CAMNGG010000088.1 GCA_946537975.1 uncultured Treponema sp.
AGTTATGATGAATCCGATAAACTTCATTACATTGATGTTGAAGGAACAAAATTACTAAAAACAGCATGTATTTATGGACCGAATGCTGCAGGAAAGTCAAATATAGCTCTTGCCCTGAGATTTTATTTAAATTTCATGGCATATTCTTTTTATTCCAGTAGACCAGATTCTGAAATTCCACTAATTCCATTTGTGTTTACCTATGACGATATAGATTCTATCTGCGGAGAATTTGATCTTAATTTTTTTGCTCTTAGTACAGAGGAACAACGCTATGTAAAATATAGCTATCATCTAAAAATGAATCGAAAACAAATAATAGAAGAATCTTTATCCTATTACCCCAAGAAATTACCAAGGCTTGTTTTCGAACGCAAAATGCAAAATATAGAATGGGGAGCATCTATCAAAGGAGCAAAAAAGGCTTTGGAAGATATAATTCTTCCTAATTGTACTGTTGTTTCTGCTGGTTCAAAAACAAATTTAACTGTATTAAAAGATGTATTTACTTATATGTCAATTCGTTTTAAGGGATATATAGGAGTTTATTCTGATGGAAATATTTCACAAAGCCTATTAAAAAAACTTGATGAAGATAATTCTCTGAATAAAAAAGCTACAGGTTTTTTGTCTTATGCAGATTTTGGTTCTATTTCAGAAATCGCAATTCGAGCAGAGAAGAACGATACAAATAATGCTGGAATGGATGAAAATATAAAACGTCGAGCAACTGTTATTCATGAATACAACAATAAAAAATATCCATTACCTTTAGGCTGGGAATCATCTGGAACAATAAGAATGCTTGAACTTGTTGAATCTCTTGTAGAATCTTCGCGTTCCAGCATGACAATAATTGATGAATTAGAGTCATCATTACATCAAGATTTAGTAGAAAGCTTTTTAAGATTATTCCTTGAATTATCAAAAGATTCACAATTACTTTTTACAACCCATAATCAAGATTTCCTTGATTCAGGATTGCTATTAGATGATGAAATCTGGTTTTGTAGTAAAACAAATAATGGTAATAGTGTATATGATTCAATTTCAGATTATACAGGTCTAAGAAAAGAAACTTCTCGTAAAAAATTGTATCAGGCTGGAAAATTCGGAGCTTTACCGAATATTGACATTCAGAAATTAAAGGATTTATTCGATGGCAAGAGCGAAGAAAAATAAACCTACCGTGACTACAATTTTGCTTGTTGTTGAGGGAACAACTGAAAAAATATATTTTGAACGCTTAAAGGGCTTGGAAAGATATTCTTCTCTAAAAATCAGACCAGATTTACCTAAACATAGCAATTTAACAACTCTTTTGGATTATGCAAAAGATGAGCAAGCCTCAGGAGCTTATGATTATGTCTGGCTCATTTTTGATCGCGATGTTTTGCAAACTCAAAAACTTCCAAAAACAACATTAGATTTAATTAATAATCCGGAAAAACTTAAAAAGCACGGAATAGATATTGCAGACTCTATGCCTTGTTTTGAAATATGGTTTTTGCTTCATTATTGCTTACCAAAACAAACTTATCAAAATCAAGATAAACTTATTGAAGAATTGTGTAAACATATTCCAAACTATTGTAAAAAACAGGAATGGCTTGATAAAAATGATATCTATTCAATGCTCAAAGATAAGATTAATACTGCTTTAGAAAACTCAAAAACATTAAGAGAACGAAATAAAAACGCAGATTTTTCTGATTACAGTATGTGCAATGTCGATTTGCTGATTGAAAAAATACAAGAACTTGGAAAGAACTGAGAGTAAAACTATGGCAGACAACGAAAAACAGTTCGAAACAGACATTGAAAAGTATTTAATTTCTTCCGAAGGTGGCTGGCGGCAGGCACATGATGCGGGTTATCGTGCAGGGAATGCTGACGGCTATGCTTTAGATATTGCAACCTTAATTGGCTTTATCCGCGATACTCAGCCAAAAGCCTGGGCTCGCTTTGAAAAGATGAATCCTTCAAATACAGAGCATGCTTTCTACCAGTCTTTTGAAGATGCAGTAAATAATGATGGCCTTATATCTGTTTTGCGCCATGGCTTTAAGCATCTTGGAATTGAATTTAAGGTTTGCTATTTTAAGCCTGAAAACTCATTGAATCAAACAGCACTTGAACACTATAAACAGAATGTATGTCACTGTATTAGACAATGGCATTACACGACAGAAAATAACAACTCTGTAGATATGATGCTGGCTGTAAATGGTATTCCCCTTGTTGCCATTGAATTAAAAAATCAGCTTACAGGGCAGAGTTGCGATAATGCAAAATTACAATGGATAAATGACCGGGATGCAAAAGAGGCTTGCTTCAAACTCAATCATCGTATTTTGGTTTACTTCTGCGTTGATTTATATAACGCTTTTATGGCTACAAAAAAGCCAATGAAAGATGATGATTTTCTGCCCTTTAACCAAGGTTCTAATGGGCCGGGTGTAGATGGAGGCGCTGGAAATCCGCAAAGCCTTGATGATGATTATGTAACTTCATACATTTGGAAAGAAGTACTACAGAAAGATAAACTATTGGATATTCTTCAGAAGTTTATACATTTTGATAAACACGAAGAAACATATATAGATGAAAACGGAGAAGAACAAACTAAGATTGTAAAGAAAGTTATCTTTCCACGTTACCATCAATTGGATGTTGTACGTAAACTTATTGCTGATGTTCGTGCAAATGGTAGTGGTAAGAACTACCTTGTTGAGCATAGTGCCGGGTCAGGAAAGAGTAACAGTATAGCATGGGTTGCTTATCGTTTGGCTTCACTTTTTGATGATAATGATAAGCCAATGTTCAATTCTGTTATCATCATTACTGACCGTAAGGTTTTGGATCAGCAGCTTCAGGAAACTGTAAGCGGCTTTGACCATACAATCGGAAGTGTTATTACAATTGATGATAAAACAGAAGTTGACGGCGAAAAGAATTCCAAGGCTCTACGAAATGCAATCAATGATGGAAAGAGAATCATCATTACAACACTGCAGAAATTCCCTGTTATTTATGAGCAGGTGGAAGGTGTTAATGGCAAGAAATTTGCTGTTATCGTTGATGAAGCTCATTCAAGCCAGACTGGTGACAGTGCCAAAAAACTTAAGATTGCCCTTGCTGATAAAGCAGATGCCCTTAAAGAGTGGGAAGAGATAGAAGCAGAAAACGAAGAAAAAACTCCAGACAGTGAAGATGAGCTTATTAAAGAAATGACCGCACATGGCAATCATAAAAATTTAAGTTTCTTTGCCTTTACCGCTACTCCAAAAAATAAAACATTGGAAATGTTTGGCACTCGTCAGGCTGATGGTAGTTTTAAGCCCTTCCATGTTTACTCTATGAGGCAGGCTGTTGAAGAAGGCTTCATAATGAATGTGCTAGAAAATTATACTACATATAAAAACTGTTATAAAATTTTACAGGAATCAAGCGATGATCCTGAAGTATTTGCTTCAAAAAGCGTAAAGCTTATTAAGCGTTATGAGGAATTACATCCGCATAATTTGCAGCAGAAATCTCAGATTATTGTTGAAACTTATATGGATAGAACCCGCCACGCCATTGGTGGTCGCGGTAAGATGATGGTTGTTACTGCAAGTCGATTAGCTGCTGTTCGTTACTATCATGAAATAAAAAGATATATTGAAACTCAGGCTGCAAAAGATGATTCATATAAAAACCTTGAAATATTCATTGCTTTTTCTGGCAGCTTAAAGGATCCAGAAGATCCAACTGGAACAGAATATACTGAAAGCGGAATGAATAAGGATCATAATGGAAGACCTGTAAGTGAAGCTCAGACAAAAAAAGTTTTCCATGATGAAGGAAATATTTTAATTGTTGCAGAAAAATATCAGACAGGTTTTAGCGAAAATTATCTGCATACTATGATTGTTGATAAAAAGCTTCGTGATGTAAAAGCTGTTCAAACTCTTAGCCGCCTGAATAGAACCTGCGAAGGGAAAGATGATACTTTTATTTTGGACTTTGTAAATACTAAGGAACAAATCCTAGAAGCATTCCAGCCATATTTCCAAACAACAGAGCTTAAAGAAGAATTAAATAAAAACCTGATTTATCAGACACAAAAGCTTTTGCGCGGTTATAAAATTTACAATGATGAAGATATCAAAAATGTTACAGATATCTATCTGACTCAAAAGAAAAATCCATCAAAGCAGGTAAAGATTACAAATGCACTTTTGCCAGTTGTTCAAGGATATAATAATTTAAATCAAGAACAAAGGTATCAGTTTAGAAAACTTTTGCGTTCATTTGTGAAATGGTACAACTTTATTTCACAGATTATCCGGATGTTCTCTAAAGATTTGCATAGGGAATATCTTTTCTGTAAATACCTTGAAAGACTTGTTCCTGCAGACCCAGTTACAATGATTGATATTACAAACAAGATTAAGCTTGAATATTATAAGCTTGAAAAAACTTTTGAGGGTAGCATTGAACTAAAAACTGAAAATGGCCTTTTGGAACCACAAAGAATAAAAAATACTCCTAGTGAAAAAGAAAAGAAAACTCCGCTTTCAGAAGTAATAAAAAAGATTAATGAAGAATTTGGAACAAAGTTTACAGAAAGAGACAAAGTAATTTTTGAAGATGTTTTTAATACAATGGTAAAAGATGACAAGCTAAAAACATCTGCACGTTCAAATGGGCAGCAGATGTTTGAGAATAATATCATGCCAAAATCTTTTGACGATACACTACAAAATTCTTATCTTGAAAATATGGAAGCTTACGAATCTTGGCTTAAGGATAAAGAGAAATATAACTTTATGCGTAAGATGATGGCCGAGGCTTTGTATAAGGCTTTCTTGAAAGAGTTGAAATAAAGAGTCTGTTGGAATATACTGAGACAGGACGCTCCGGCTCTGCGCTCACGGACGACACAGACGTGATTGTGAGGAGCCTCAGGGAATCGGAGACGTTCAGGGAGGCTCACGTGTACTTGGCAGATGAATTGGAAAACAGGGAGTATGCCGGCTACAAGAGAGGCCTTGAACAGGGCATCGACCAAGGGATTGAGCAGGGGGAACACAAAAAGGCTCTGGACACCGCACGGAGAATGCTCTCTGAAAAATGCGGTGCCGATCTCATCCATCAATAATAAGTCTGTGGAAGGTGAAAAATATTTTTTGAAAGTCTCTACGCTCTCGGCAGCGGCCGTGCCGACGGGCTCCCGTGGCGCGGATAGGTATCAAGGCGGAATGCCTAAGCCTTCCGCCCCCGCGCCAAATG
>CAMNGG010000089.1 GCA_946537975.1 uncultured Treponema sp.
AATGGTTGAGCGGTATTCCTCGGAAAATGATTACGTTGTGCTTACCGGCGACCGTAACCACGGCGAGGTAATTGGAATTGCAGGTTATGCTGGTGAAAACTTTAGTCAGCTTCAGGATTTTGAAGAGGCGGAAAAGTTTGCGATTCCAGGCAGTGAAGAAAAAAATGTAATTCTTTTGAGTCAGACAACCTATAGTCCAAAAGAGTTTGAGAAAATAGAAAATCTATTCCGTACAAAGTTCCGTAACCTTGCCGTAATGAATACAATCTGCCCGGCTACAAACGAACGCCAGCAGGCCCTTCTAGAACTCTGTTCTAAAGTGAATGGTGTTCTCGTAGTCGGCGGCAAGAACTCTGCAAATACAAAGCGCCTTTACCAGACTGCAACAGCAAACTGCCGGCTTGCGGCCCATATCCAGTCCGCCGCCGACATTCCGCCAGAATTCTATAAACTAAAAGCAATAGGCATCACCGCCGGTGCCTCCACCCCGGATGAAATTATTGAAGAGGTTGAACTAAAATTAGAAGCAGGCGTTGCGGGCGGCGTTTGAGCCCGCTGGGTGGGGTAGGCCGCAACAAAGTGCGGCCGTAGGGCGGGGCTCCGCCCTCCTCCGGTGTACTTTTTATTATTATATAGGAAGAGCTTTTTCAGAAATTTATAAATGCAATTTGGTATGCGCGAATGGAGAAAATACCCAATCTGCATCGCCAGGTGCGAGCGTAGCGAGTCAAAGTTCCACTGCCTGGCGCCCGCAGATTGGGTGTTTTCGCAATGGAAGCATACCAAATTAGGTGTACGGTGCTTATTGAAAAGACTTCTTACTTCCTATATAATAATAAAATTATGAGTAGATGTTTTACAATGTTAAAGCCAGGCGTAGTTAATCGTCGCCTGGTAGGCGAAGTTATTGAACGCCTTGAAAAGAAAGGTTTTAAGCTTGTTGGAATGAAGATGATGCATGTAACTCCTGAACTTGCGGGAAAGCATTATGCAGAACACGATGGTAAACCATTTTATAATGACCTCGTAGACTATGTTACTTCTGGTCCTGTAATTGCAATGGTATGGCAGGCTGATGACTGTGTTACTCTTATGAGAAAAGTTGTAGGTGCTACAAAACCTACAGAAGCAGTTCCTGGAACTATTCGTGGAGATTATTGTATCCACACTGACAGAAATATTATCCACGCTTCAGACAGCGACGAAAGTGCAGAGCGCGAAATTAACCTCTGGTTTAAACCGGAAGAACTTTATGACTGGAAAGACTGTGAGGACGGATGGTTTTAATTCCATCTGTTGAGGGGATAAATCATGTCTGAAAAAACAGTAGGCGTTATTGGTGGTGGTGCCTGGGGAACTGGACTTGCTCAGGCTCTTGCACGCGGTGGACATAAGGTTCAGATCTGGGCTTTGGAAGATGAAGTTGTTAATTCAATCAATAACGAACATGAGAATAAGAAATTTCTTCCAGGTTATATACTAAGTGAAAAAATTACCTGCTCAAAGGATATTATTGAAGTTGCAACCGGAAAAGAATTTCTGATTATTGCATCTCCATCTCTTTATCTGGCTTCTACCCTTAAAAAGATTGTTGATGTTCCTAATATTGCAGACGGTTCTACTGTTATTACAGCCATAACCAAGGGCTTTGTTCCTTCTGATAAAGGTCCAAAATTGATTCTTGAAACTATGGAATCAATTTTGCCGGAAGTTTATAAAGATTGCACTGTTTATGTTGCGGGTCCTAGCCACGCAGAGGAAGTTGCAATGGGTAAGCTTACAGGGCTTGTTGCGGCTTCTTTGAATCCTAAGAATTCTATTCGTGTACGCGAGCTTCTTCGCGTGCCGGGTCTCATGGTTTTCTCCAGCTTTGATGTTGTTGGTGTGCAGATTTGTGCCGCTGCCAAAAACGTTATTGCCTGTATTTATGGTGCAATGGATGCAATTGCCGAAGATTCGACTGTATTTGGTGATAACGCAGAAAGTCTTCTGCTTGCTGCCGGTCTTAATGAAATCCAGACAATTGGTTTTGCTATGGGTGCAACTCATGCAGAAACCTTCACTTCAATTTCCGGAGTAGGTGACCTGGATGTAACCTGTAAATCAAAATATGGCCGTAACCGCCGCTTTGGTCAGGATTTAATCAAAACAGATATGCTTTCAAAATTCAAGGATATTGATGATTTGATTGCTAATGTTGGAAAAATCGGTTACCTTCCTGAGGGAGCAATTGCCTGCAAATATGTTCACGAAATTGCAGAGAAAAAAGATTTGAAGCTTCCTCTTTGCGACGGCCTTTACAAAATTTTAAATAAAGAAACAACTATAGAAAATACTTTGTATCAGTTGATGCATTTGTAATCGACGGTCATTGAGCCTGTCGAAATGCCCTTGTACTTTGAAACAGGTGGTTTCGAGAGCCTCAACCACCGGTTTTGGAGTCTAACATGTTAGAAAAAATCACAGGAACTTTTAGTGGAATCGTAAAAAAACTCAGTGGTAAATCAACAATCACTGAAAAAAATATCGAAGATGCCGTTGAAGAAATCAAAATGGCTCTTCTCGA
>CAMNGG010000090.1 GCA_946537975.1 uncultured Treponema sp.
TCTTCTGTTATTACGGGTCTTAAGCTGCTTAATCAGATGTTCCCTGAAGCCGGTTTTGACAGGCTGGACGAGCATCCGGATATGTACCCTTACTTTCAGCCGCTCTTCCATTTTAAGGACGGATTTAATATTCTTTCGCCGGATAATCCGCTTCAGGTTATCTGTGTACTGCAGCATATAATAGAAGATTGTTTCCAGGGCTGCCGAAATATTAAGTTCCCAGAGCCGGGAGAACAGAAGAAGGGTGCAGACAGTATTTATGCTGTTATGGACGACTGGTCTGCATACCGCGAAGACACCTTTGAACAGCTTTACTGCGAGCCTTTATGTGACCTGGTAAATTCGGTTTATTCTCAGCCTGATTTTGAAAAGTCTCATATCGGTAAGAAGATGATTACTTCGCTTTTGTGGCAGACTACCTATCACTATATGCCGAACTTTAAGTTTGAGCAGCTTTTGCTTGAGCATCCTAGTGATGAAAGTAAATACAGACCTTTGTTCCACCGCACTGACTACGCAAGAAAGTTTTTGACGCTGGTAATTAATGAATGCGATCAGAAGGCTCCAACTAAGGCCACCTGTAATCTTATTGAAAATCCGTGGGAGCATTACAAGTTTGATATTCCTAACGAGGTTTCAAAGCGTCTTGATGTTCTGCTTGGTGCTCAGAATAAAACTGCAAATACAACGGCAAACAATGCAAATCTCTTGAAATACACTTTGTGCTTTATGGCTGTTCTTGACTGGTGGATTAATAATCCGGGAAGTCCTGCATACTCTACTGACCCTATGCATATCTGGCGTGTTTCTGATTCTGACGGAAAACCACAGTTCTCTGTTCCTGAAAGAAAGGATCAGAATAAGCTCTTTGCGGATGGAATAAGGGCAAGTTACCAGAAGGCGGCAAAGTAGACCCGGTGGTTGAGTAGACGCGCAGCGTCGTATCGAAACCACATGATTGAGCCCTGCGGTGGTTTCGATACGGCCTTCGGCCTACTCAACCACCGTGAGCATGTGCAGTACTGATTCAAAATCAACGCCGTACCAGTTGTAGTCTTTGTGGCTGAGGGTTGCTCTGATTGACTCAACCACAAAGTCGGCAGCAAGGCGGCAGGCCTTATCTAAGCTGAAGCCGCGCACAAGGGCACCTGTAAGCACACTTGCAAAAATATCTCCTGTGCCGTGAAAGCTCTGGGGCATTTTTTCGTGAAAGTACCAGGTGATTTTTTGAGTCTGTGAATCATAACAGGCGATGCCAAGCTTTTTATCATCAAAAGAAATACCTTTTAAAACTATGCGGCGGGCTCCGAGGGCTGCCAGCTTTTTTAACATTTCTTCAATATATTCTTTTGTATAACCTTCTGCTATGTAAGGCTCGCCTAACATAAAGCTTGCTTCGGTAAGATTTGGAACTATTACATCTGCCTTTGCACAAAGGCCTGCCATTGCACGGGCGAAATCCGGTGTAAAGCCGGAATAAAGAGCGCCGTTATCTCCCATGCAGGGGTCTACAATTACACGGGTAGAGCCGCCACCAAAATCTTTTATAAGCTGATGAATCAGATTAATCTGTTCAAAGGAACCAAGGTAGCCTGTGTAAACAGCATCAAAAGAAATCTTTTCCTGCAGCCAGTGTTTTGTAATTGCGGAAAGATCACCGGTGAGATCGCGGAAGGTAAAGCCCTTAAAGGCAGTGTGGGTAGAAAGAACGGCGGTTGGAAGCACACAGGCTTCTACGCCCATTGCGGAAATAACTGGTAGTGCAACTGTTAGGGAACACTTACCAACGCAGGAAATATCCTGAACGGTAATTATACGTTTCATTTTTTTAACCTTTTATTTTTTTTGACCGTTTATCTTCATACATTTTTTCATCAGCTTTATCAAGTACCAGCTGAAAGCCTTCTTTTTTATCCAGAGGCTGAAGACAATAACCGATACTTGCTTCTACAGGAATTGTCATTGTTTCATTTGCGGTTTCAAGGTAACCTTTAAATCTTGAAAGTTTTTCGCGCAGCTGATGATCTGTGTAGTCTCCTACTCCGAGAATAAAAAATTCATCTCCTCCGCCACGAACGCAAATTTCATCTGCTTCGGTTATACTGCGCACTGCCTTCGCAACTACCATAATTCCATTGTCGCCTTCGGAGTGTCCGTGCAGATCGTTTCGTTTTTTGAGACCATCCATATCAACTACGATTGCAAAAATCTGAGTTTGGGCATTGTCCGGGGCATTGAGAATTTTTTGTTGAATTGCATCTTCCATTCCCCGGCGGTTTTTAAGGCCGGTCATTGAATCGTGTTCTGCCAGATAAATTGAACGGTATTTTGTACGGCTCATTTCCAGTGCATTGTTTATGTTGCGGAGGTAATTTCTGAAGACTTCGCCTATGTAACCGGGGTTGGCCAAATCATTTTGAAGTACTGCATAGCCCAGACTGATATTTCCAAAATGAATCGGAGCAAAATAAAATACCTGGGGTTCCTTAAAGCTTTCTTTTATGTTTTCCGTAAAGGCCGGAAGCATTTCTGCTTTCTTAAAGGGCCGCTCCTTCCCCTCACCTATAAATACATGATTATGTTTACCATGCAGCTTCGAGTTGGCTTCTGCGGAAACTGCCAGAAGCATGGTATCTGTATAACCTTGTGTAAGGTTTTCATCTGTATTGAGCCAGTTATCATTCAGGCAGAGGTAAAAGCTTTTATAAGGCCGGAGCAGATATTTTGATTCATAGATTTTTCCAAGACAAATCTCCGGAGTTTCGGCACCGGTCAGAAGCTCTGTCATATAGCTTTCCTGGAGCATTGTCATATTGATATTATCCCAGATGGAAGCATCATCATAATTATATTTTATTCCGAACTGTTCTTTGAAGAAGGCTCTCGTATAATTAAAATCTTCTTCGCAGCCGCAGGAGGCACCAAGCTTGAGACATTCGTTTTTGTTTTCTTCATAATCAACAAGAGAAGCGGCGGGATCTATAATTGTACGAAGCTTATTTACTGCTTCGGCTCCTGTCTTTGCCTGCCCCGGAACATAGGATGTAAGAGGCGGTGTATTGATGGCGGCTTCGCGGACTGCTCCGAAGCCGGTTACTATTACGTCGTCGGGAACCTTTATATCATGTTTTTTCAGGCGATTGATGAGACCAAGTGCCATGTGGTCGGAAAGGCAGATAACTGCATCGGGGAGTTCAAGCTCGCCGGAGATGTAACGGTTTGCAAGGCGTTCTCCGCTGAGGTACCAGAAATCACCGCGGAATATATGGTCATCATCCATAGGAATATTATTTGCCTTGAGCACCTCCAGAATACCCTGCAGGCGCTGATTTGTCAGCGGGGCCTTATCGGGACTGGATTCGGGGCCACTCAGGATATCAAAGGTTTTACAATTGTGTTTTTTGATAAGGTGCTCGGTTATCCGTTTAAATGGTATTTTATCATCTGTATAAACAACCGGATAATTTCCGAATTCCATATCAATAGAAACTACTGGTTTTGGACAATTTTTAAACTGTTCAAGAAGACTTTCGTACAAAAACATATTATTGTCTTCTGTCATAGTAACTGGTGTAATAATGAAGCCATCAAAAAGTTCAAAATTGATAAGATTATAAATATTCAGTTCACCGCTGAGATAGTTTTTATAATAATTGCAGACAGAAACCAGAGCCGAAACTACGACTACATCATAGCCGTATCTTTTACACTGGGCAAAAATTCCGGTCATAACCCGTCGGGAATATTCGGTTTCTGGAGAAATTGTCACAAGACAGATTTTTTTTCGCTTCATTCCATTCAGTATATCACCTTTATAGAAGAAATGTTAGAAAAATATGTACTTTTGGACTTTTTTTCAGTATATTTAAATAAATGGTGGCTTGGATACGCCCTGTGGGGCTAATCAACCACCGGTAGCTAAGGAGCTAAAAGATGTCTAATTCTAATAAAAAGATTCCTATTACACTTTTGTGCGGTTATCTTGGTGCAGGAAAAACTACCCTGCTTAACCGCGTTCTTACAAATCAGAAGGGCTACAAGGTAGCTGTTATTGTAAATGATATTGGTGAAGTAAACGTTGATGAACGCCTTATTTCCAAAGAAGCAAAAATTGAAGATTCAAGCAGCCTGGTTCCGCTTACAAACGGCTGTATCTGCTGTACTCTCAAGAGTGACATGGTAAATCAGATTGAAAACCTGATGAAGACCGGAAAGTTCGACTATATTATGATTGAGGCCAGCGGTGTTTGTGAGCCTATGCCTATTGCTCAGGCTATTGAGACTATCGAAATTGGTAAGCTTGATAATGTTGTTGGCGTTGTTGATGCAAGCCGCCTTGTTGATGAGTTTGATGAAGGAAAGGCTCTGCTGAAGGAAGGAATTGACGAAGAGGATATCGAATCGCTTCTTATCCAGCAGATTGAGTTCTGCTCTACTCTCATCGTAAACAAGAGAGACCTTGTTACAGACGAGCAGATGAAGATGGTTCGCGCTGTAATCAACAAGATTCAGCCTACAGTAAAGGTTATTGAAACTACAAGATGTGATGTACCAGTTGAAGAAATTATCGGTACTGACCGTTTTGATTTTGAAACTGTTTATGCAAGTGCCGGATGGGTAAAGGCCCTGGAAGAGCATGATGCAGAAGAAGATGATGATGACGATGAGCATCACAGCGAAAGCGGCGAGCATGAGCATCACGAACATCACGGTGAGGGCGAGCA
>CAMNGG010000091.1 GCA_946537975.1 uncultured Treponema sp.
AATAACTTTGCTTTTGGTGGAGTAAATACAAGTCTTATTTTTAAGAAGTGGCATGACCAGTAATCTGACATAAAAGAATCTTTTTATAAGATGCCTTCTGTTCTGTACGGAAGGCATTTTTTTATGCCCAAAAAAATAAACGAAATAAAAGTATAATTATGTTAGTGATTGCTAACATAATAAGAAAATGATATTATTCTAATAAGTTAGTATGTACTAACAAGAATGTTAAATAATGAGGTAATATCATGTTAAACAAAGTTGCAATTGCAAATGTAATTGGCCGCGAAATAATTGATTCACGCGGAAATCCTACTGTTGAAGTAGATGTAATTCTTGAAAACGGAGTGCTTGGACGTGCCGCAGTTCCTTCTGGAGCCAGTACAGGCGAAAACGAAGCTCTTGAACTCCGCGACGGCGACAAAGACCGCTACGGTGGAAAGGGTGTTCTCAAGGCTGTAGAAAATGTAAATAAGATTATTGCTCCGGCACTCAAGGGCTACAACGTTTTTGAACAGCGTAAAATCGATATGAAGATGCTAAAGCTCGATGGCACTCCAACAAAATCAAAGCTTGGCGCAAATGCTATTCTCGGCGTTTCTCTTGCAACAGCTCAGGCTGCGGCAAAGGCTCTCAACATCCCGCTCTACCGCTATATTGGCGGAGCTAACGCACACGTACTCCCTGTTCCAATGATGAACATTATCAACGGTGGTGCTCACTCTGATGCCCCAATCGCCTTCCAGGAATTTATGATTCGCCCGGTTGGTGCTAAAAATGAAAGAGAAGCAATCCGCATGGGTGCAGAAGTTTTCCATGCTCTTGCAAAGCTTTTGAAGAAACGCGGACTTTCAACTGCAGTAGGTGACGAGGGAGGTTTTGCTCCTAAGTTTGATGGAATTGATGACGCTCTCGACAGCATCGTTAAGGCTATCAAAGATGCCGGCTATAAACCTGGTAAGGATGTAAAGATTGCCATGGACTGTGCCTCAAGCGAGTTCAGCGTTGAACGCGACGGCAAGTTCTTCTACAACTACAAGCAGCTTTCAAACGGAACTCCAAAAGATCCAAACGGAAAGGAACTTTCAGACGACGAGCAGATTGCTTACCTCGAAGAACTCATCACAAAATATCCAATCGACTCCATTGAAGACGGTCTCGATGAAAATGACTGGGAAGGCTGGAAGAAGCTTACAGCCCGTATCGGCGACCGCTGCCAGCTCGTAGGAGATGATCTCTTTGTAACTAACGTAAAGTTCCTCGAAAAGGGAATTAAGATGGGAGCAGGTAACTCTATCCTCATCAAGGTAAATCAGATTGGTTCTCTTACAGAAACTCTGGAAGCAATTGAGATGGCTCATCGCCACGGTTACACAACAGTAACAAGTCACCGCTCTGGAGAAACTGAGGACACAACAATTGCTGATATCGCAGTTGCAACAAACTCAGGTCAGATTAAAACAGGTTCAATGAGCCGTACAGACCGTATGGCAAAATATAATCAACTTATTCGCATTGAAGAAGAGCTGGGGGAGGCTGCAGTTTACGGTTATATGTGAGAGCCCGCTGGCGGGCGTTGTTCGATAGCAAAGCGTTAAAAAAAATGCGGAAGCATTTTTTAGCTTTACCATCATATTAAGATAAAACACTTTAAAGATTTTTAAGTCCTATACGTCGAGTCAAGGCACGCTAACGCTTAAAGCCTTGACTTCGCCGTTTTGAGGGTTTGTATTAAACCCTCAATTATAATTTCCGCCCGAGCTCGTTGAGTTCGGGTATTTTTTAAGCTACAGTTTTTAATGACTGATATTTAGTTATAATCTGATTAATAGAATAACCTTCGTCATACCATTTTTTGCACAGCCGGCTGCATTCAGTATATCTGCAGTGACAGTCTCTAGCCTTGTCTACATCAGAATAAGATTTCCAGCAGCCACAGTATTTACAGTCGTGCCCCTGGTGATTTTCAAACTCGATTACATCTTCTACAGGATAACCAAGAATCACCCCTACTTCATGAGGAAAGCCTTCCCTCTCTTTCATTCGGAAAAATAACTCTTCAACAAAATCAAATGCGCTGCTGGTATGATATCCTTTTTCGGTTAAGTATGACTGAACAAGGACATCATCTAAAATCTTCCTGACCCAGCAGACATTCAGAAGAAGAATGGCTGTAGAAGTTTCTGATATTTGAGCATAAGAAGCCATGAGACCGCGCTTGAAGAAGGCCTCTTTCCAGACCTCAAACTTAGCCTTATCAAAGGCTTCATTTTTTACGAAGAAAAGATTTCCGGGTTTTATATTACAAAAGGTTGGTGAACTTGATTGTATTATTATCTGATCGAAACTCATATTATTTTCCATTATTAAATTGATTGAAAGATTGCCGTGTCTTGCACGGCAATGACATAAAACAAAAAAGCCGCCTGGCCATGACATAAACCAGGCGGCTCAAAATATATTTATTTTATAAGAGCCTATTTTATTGCAGCTGCAGCCCAAGCCTTACACTGCTCTACATCTGCTTCTTCCGGAGTAAGATGAACCATAAGTGGTTCTGCGGCACTTACAGCGCCTGCATTAGTCAGACGGTCATTCCAGTCGCGGAGCCACTGACCATCACCCCAGTCATAAGAACCAAAGATTCCAACTTTCTTTCCGTTAAGTGAACCTTCGATTCCTGTATAAAATTCTTCCATTGTGTCTTCAAGAACTTCATCGCCCATTGCAGGACTTCCAAGAAGAATCACATCACAGCCTGTAACAGCTGCCTTATCTGCGCTGTCTGCTGTTCCAAAAACTACCTCTGCACCTGATGTCTTACAAGCTTCATTTATTGCATTTGCCATTGCTTCTGTATTACCAGTTGTGCTGGCGTATATAACTGCTACTTTCATTAAATTACCTCGTTTATCATTCAGTTTGTTAGTATTGACTAACTGTTTAAGAATATATATTGTATTTATAAGTTAGTCAATACTAACAATCTATTTTTTTATTTTTTCAGAGGCATGAAATGACAAAATTAGTTTTAGTTCGCCACGGCGAAAGTGAATGGAATAAGCTTAATCTTTTTACAGGCTGGACAGATGTAGAACTTTC
>CAMNGG010000092.1 GCA_946537975.1 uncultured Treponema sp.
AAAGCTTTGTTAGGCCAGGCTGACATGATTTTTATCTGCCTCTACCCTGCTGCAACTCTGGAGTTTTTGCGGGAGCACAAGGGTGATTTTAAGGACGGAGCAATCATCACCGACATAAGCGGTGTAAAGCACGATCTTGCAGCTGCCCTGGACCGAGAGGAAATCCGCCCGGCAAATGCACATCTGATTCTGGGCCACCCTATGGCAGGTGGTGAAAAAGAAGGCTTTGCCGCATCCCGTGGCGAATACTTTTTGAATCATAATTATATTCTGATAAAGCCAAAAGGTGGTTACGAGGACGAAGCTGCCGTAGAAAAGTTCCGTAAGATTATCCGCGGCATGGGCTTTTCAAGAATTACCGAAGTTGATGCCGATACCCACGACAACAAGATTGGCTTTACCTCTCAGCTTTGTCACGTTGTTGCAAGCGCAATGGTAGAAAGTGCCGGCGACCCGGAAATCACAAGCTTTGGCGGTGGCTCTTTTGAAGACCTCACCAGAATCGCAATGATTAACGCACCTCTTTGGACTGAGCTCTTTCTTGCCAACAGGGAAAAGCTGGTTGCCCATATAGAGAATTTTGAAAGCCAGTTAGATAATCTGAAAAAACTGATTGAAACTCAGGACGCAGATGGGCTACAATCTCTCTTAGCAGACGTTCGCCAGAAACGAATCCAGATGCAAAAAAATTAATGTCACCCTGAACTTGTTTCAGGGTCTATCATATGAGATGCTGAAACAAGTTCAGCATGACACAACAGGGCTATAATGGACAACTTACTTTCAATAAAAGCATACGCAAGCCGCGAGGCAGTTCCCATCATGCAGGATGAAGGCTGTGACTTTATCTGCGATTACATCAAAGAGCACGGCTGCAAAAATATCCTCGAAATAGGAACTGCCATCGGCTATTCTTCAATTCGTTTTGCGGGCCTTGCAGACGACATTAAAGTAACTACGATAGAACTCGATATAGACCGCCACATCAAGGCTGTAGAAAACTTTAAGGCTGCAGGACTTTCAGACCGCATCACCGCCATTCATGCAGATGCCCTTACCTGCCCCCTGGAAGGTCTTTTTGATTTGATTTTCATAGACGCCGCAAAAGCCCAGTACATCAAGTTTTTTGAGAAGTACAAAGAAAATCTGGCTCCAGGCGGAGTAATCATAAGCGACAATCTTTCCTTCCACGGAATGGTAGACGATCTTTCCCTCACCCACAATTACAGCACAAAGAAACTGGTAAAAAAAATCCAGAAGTACGCTGAGTACCTCCGGACTAATCAGGAATTCGAAACTAACTTTTATGAAGTCGGCGACCGTATTGCTGTGAGCCGCCGCCGGTAAATCAATACGGTGGTTGAGTGCGTCGCAAAGCGACGTGTATCGAAACCACCGCAGACCTCGAAAAATGTGGTTTCGATACGGCTTCGCCTACTCAACCACCGGACATTTACCAGTGAGCCGAAGCCCCGCCACCACTAAAGTGACCACCACCACCTGAGAAGCCTCCAAAGCCACCAGAGGAATGGTTAGAAGAAGAACTGTGTCCGCTGCCACTGTTCATTAAGGTTCTTAAAGCCGCATCAGCCGCAATCCAGGCCATAGTATTACCGTTGTAATAGTAGCGTCCCCGGCGTCTGCCACGGCCGCGCCTTGTTCCAGCCGCAATTGAACATACAAATAAAATAAGCCAGACAAGTATCGCAAAAACCGGTACAAGATCGCCAGAGCTGTCGGAATTATTTTCGCCTTCCCTAACACTTCTCGAAACAGCACTTTCGTCACCACTTGCAATGGCTCCCATATTTTTTACACCCTTCAAAATTCCTTCAGAATAATTACCATCACGAAATTCAGGAACAATTACATTGCGTAAAATCAGGCCGCACTTTGCATCAGTAAGAGAGCCCTCAAGACCATCTCCAACTTCAATGCGTAAATCATGCTCGGCATAGGCAACAATCAGAATTGCCCCATTGTCTTTTTCCTTATCTCCAAGCTGCCATTTATCAGCAACCTTGATACCGAAGGATGATATATCTTCTCCGTCAAGTGAAGACATTGTAAGAACTGCAAGCTGAGCACCACAAGCCTGCTCTACTCCAGCAAGGTATTCTTCTATCTCACGCTCGTCGCTGTCGCGGATTATTTTTGCATAATCGTTTACGCGGCCTTTTAATGCTGGAACGTTTGCACCAAAAACAGGCGCCGTTCCAAGACAAACTGCGGCAGCAATTACTGCAAATAATCTATTAAATTTTACCATTCCGCATCCTCCAGAATCACAAGACCATCAGGAAGCTCGTTTGGATTTTCTTCATGAGGCGGGAAATGCTCTGCAAGAAGTTCGCCGCATTTTTCTATAGCTGTAGTAAAGGCTGTAGCAGCCTGTCCCTTACGAAGGTTTTCAGCCAGTTCATCTGCTATCAGATTCCACAAGTCCTGAGAAATATGCTTTGAAATACCGGAATCAGCAACAATGCGAACCTGGCGTTCCATATAAGAAACAAAAATCAAAATACCGGAATGCTCTGCTGTATCGTAAACACCGCTTTCTGTAAAATAGCGGAAGGCACGGTTTGTTACACAGGTCCTTCTTACTGAGCGGGGTATTACAAGTCTGTCTACAGCCGGAATATTTGCAATATAAAATGCAATAACTACAGCAGCAAGACAAGAGATTATAAAAAACAGTGGCAAAATCCAGCCTGGTTCATTCTGCCAGTAAAGCCGGTGATAGAGTGCCAGAATTTTATCTGAAAAAGGAAGCATGCAGACGAGCACAAGCATTCCGAAGAAATCAGCCGCAAGAAGCTCCCAAAAGCTGTAACGACCACTTTCCGCCGTAACCGCAACCGCAATTTCGCCGGTAGTTTTACTCTCTGCTGCCGCAACAGCATCTTTTATAGACTTAAAATCTTCATCCTTTAATTTAAGCTTTTTTATCAGTGTTTTGTATTTCATAACATCCCTGTCATCCCGAACTTGTTTCGGGATCTACTAAAACTCAACCTTAGGCGCAGACTGAGCTTCTGCACTTGCCGCAAAATAAGTCTTCTTTTCAAAGCCGCTCATATTGGCAATAATATTTGCCGGGAACTGGCGGATTCTCTTATTATAAGATTTTGCTGTATCAATAAAGCGTTCTCGTGCCACTCTAATGCGGTTTTCAGTTCCTTCCAGCTGATTCTGCAAAGCCATAAAGTTCTGATCTGCCTTAAGCTCCGGATACTGCTCTGTTACCATCAAAAGGCGCTGCAAACTTGCGCCCAGGTTATCCTGAATCTGCTGATAGCGGGCAAAAGCCTCTGGGTCATTCAAAACCTCATCACTGATATTGATTTGACCGCCAGCTTTAGAACGGGCCTCAGAAACCTGAGTAAAAACATCGCTTTCATGCTTAGCATAGCCCTTTACAGTAGAAACAAGGTTTGGAATCAGGTCCAGACGGCGCTGATACTGATTCTGTACCTCAGCCCAGGAAGCCGAAACATCCTCCTCCAGTGAAACCAGCGAGTTGTAAGTATTTTTATAGAAAGAAAAAACTCCAAGCACACAAACAATTACAATAATAAGAGCAATCAGCCCCTTCGAAATCTTTTTCATCAAAATCCTCCAATTTATGTCATCCTGAACTTATTTCAGGATTGGTGTCTTAGTTTAAATTTATAAACGAATGGTGATATAGTCAACAAAAATTTATCCCTCACAGAGCACACGGAGGACACAGAGCTTATAATATATATATTTCCTCCGTGGCCTCTGTGTTCTCTGTGAGAAATTCTTTTTTTCTCTTGCCCGAATTCGACTTTCATAATAAAATATGATAATCAGATTTTTTTAATACAAAGAGGTTAATAATGAACAATTTCGTATTTTTGGGACCACCGGGAGCTGGAAAAGGCTCTCTCGCAGTAAAGGTAGCAGAAGACTACAAAATCCCACACATTTCAACTGGTGATATTTTCCGTGCAAATATTAAGGCACAGACTCCACTTGGAGTAAAGGTTAAGGCAATTATTGATTCAGGTTCTCTCGTAAGCGACGAGCTCACCTTCGAACTTGTAAAAGACCGCCTTGCTCAGGATGACTGTAAGAACGGATATATTCTTGACGGTTTCCCACGCACAATTCCACAGGCAGAAATGCTGGACGGACTTGTTGCAGACCTCAAGGTTGTAAACTTCAACATCGCAGATGAAATTGTAATCCGCCGTCTTTCTACACGCCGTGTATGTAAGGCTTGTGGTGCAAACTTCAACGTACTCACTCTTCCACCAAAAGTAGAAGGTGTTTGCGACAAGTGTGGCGGCGAGCTCTATCAGCGCGATGACGACAAGCAGGAATCTATCCTTCACCGCATGGACGTTTACCGCGAGCAGACCGAACCGCTCATCAACTACTATAAGAATAAGGGCAAGATTACAGACCTCGATGCATCAATCGAAACAGATATCTTGCTTGGCGAGTTCAAAAAGATTTTTTAATTAAACAAAACAACATAAAACGAAAAAAGGCTATGGTCTACGCGCTGTATCTACACTGACAGGCAGTCAAGCTGCCTGCAGTGCACTACAGAGTGTATCCCATAGCCTCTTTTTTTCGTTTTATGTCTATCCGTTTACTTACACGATAAACTGTTCTACATGATTATGAATCTTTTCTACAGACTCTTTGTTACCGGCAGCTGAAGAATCTACCAGAGAAACTGTATTCTTCATATTTGCCGTAGCCTCAAGACTTTCCTGAACCGCAGCCATTGTAGATTTTGAGGCAGCAACTACCGCATCCATAGAATTACGCAGCTTTTCGGCACCTTCAGTCTCTTCCTCTGCAAGGTCGCGGATAGCGTGAATAGCTTCTACAAGCTCATCGGCAGCCTGCTTGGTATCGCTGGCACTTTCATTCTGAGCAATCATAGCATCATAAATACTCTTTACAAGAGTTGCATTTTCAACAACATTATCGCGAATTCCCTGGAAAGCTGCACCGGCAGAAGTAATAGCCTCTACACCGGCAGTTGTCTTTTCCATCATCTCTTTAATTTTTACCTGAATATCACGGGCGCTTGAAGATGAAGAAGAAGCAAGGGAACGAACCTCATCAGCAACAACCGCAAAGCCCGCACCAAATTCGCCGGCATGAGCCGCTTCAATCGCCGCATTCATAGAAAGAAGGTTTGTCTGTGAAGCAATTCCCTGAATAACCTTCAAAAGCTTTCGAACCTCTTCAGATACAAGCTGAATCTCCTTCATTGTCGCTACAGCATGCTCAACCGCAGTATTACCAATATCAGAACGTTCAGAAAGTCCCTGCGAAACATCCTGTGCCTGCTTTGCGGTATCAGCAACGCTGGAAATACTTTCAGTCATCTTAGAAATAGCCGAAGAAATACTCTGAACAGCTTCAGTCTGCTGAGTAACATGAAGCTTTACGGTATCAATACTGTCAGAAAGCATAAGGATATTTTCACCTGTAATTTCTACAAGCTCATCCTGCTTTTTAGAGTTTTCATCAATATGCTGAAGCGAATGATTCATAACACCAAGCGCACCAGTTGCGTATTTGGCTGATTTAGAAATAATACCTGCGGACTCAGTTACCGCATTAGTTTCTGACTTAAAATCTTTTATCATAGAAGAAAGCTTTTCAATCAGGGTGTTAACAGAAGAAATCAAAAGTCCAAAATCATCTGTCATATTGATATTGATTCGGCAGGTAAGGTCGCCGTTGTTGGCAATATCATCAAGAAGACGAGCTGTAAGTCTGATTCGTTTTGAAAGACCATGCAAAACCGTCATAAATGGAACTGCACCTATTATTGTAGAAAGGACAATACAGAGAGCACCCTTTTTAAAGAAAGCTGTAAGCAAGTCACCCTCAAAGACTCCATTGTGCGATTCCAGGAGAATTCCATAAGGAACGGTGAGCATATTGATTCCAAGGAAATAAAGAGAAAGGAAGAAAACAAGTCCAATTGAAAGTGAGATTTTTGGGGAGCGACTTTTGAATTCTACAATAGAACCAATTTCAAGCATTTCACGCTTTTTAATAAGAAGGTAGTCTACAATCTTAATTGCCGTAATTGCGGAAATACCGCCAAAGCCCATTGCCTGAGCAATTACAAGGAATACACGTGAAAAATAATAAACATTACTTCCGTTAGCAATACCTATATAAACAATGATAATCTGTCCGATAAAGAATCCGATTACATTAGCCGCAATAATCAGAAGAATAATTCCACGATAACTTTTAAGACAAGCAGCAATTTCTTCCTTAGTTGCCTTACGTTTCTCAGACTGAATATTTTTTATAATCTGATCAAAAGGTCTTGAAATAAAATACCCAATCGCAACAGCAATAAACAAAAGCAAAGATGCTACCATAATATTAGGAAGAGTACCTCCCCACATAGCAGCAACATCATTGTAAATAAACTCAAGGGCAAACCATCTCAAAGTCAGTACACTTGCATAAGTGACTGCAAATAAAACAATTACAAATGTGGCAAATACTGTCATAATTCTATAATTATATTATAGAAAATACATATTGTAAAATAATAAAATATATGTATAATTTGATAATCATTATCAATTTTAATCGTCATGCTGAACTTGATTCAGCATCTATAACTTGAGACCCCGAAACGTCATCCTGAACTTGTTTCAGGATCGGGGTGACAGGACTTTTTAATGTCTCAGCTAGAATGTAAAAACCTTACCCTGGGGTACGGTTCAAAAACAGTAATAGAAAACCTCTCCTTCACTGTAAATAAAGGCGACTATCTCTGTATTGTTGGTGAAAATGGCTCGGGTAAAAGCACGCTGATGAAAACTATTTTGCGTCTTCTAAAGCC
>CAMNGG010000093.1 GCA_946537975.1 uncultured Treponema sp.
CGCGGGAATATCCTTTTTTTGCATAGGTTTCCAAAGCCCGGTCTATTGTCTGTTCGGGATCTATAGTTTCTTCTATTCGTTCCCGACCAATCTGGGCGAGCCACATTTTGAAGGGTTCTGCTTTTTTGGAGGGGATAGACTGAATTATGCGCAATAATTGTTCTGTGTTTGCTACATCTGTTAAACGCATTTTTCCATCAGCAGATTTCATTTTCAACTGGTTACAATTTGTAACCGGTTGAAAACCTTCATTCTTGAGACGAATTTTCAAAACTTTCCAATAATTTCTGGCAGCTTGATAATCAATGCTTTCCGTCAACACACCCACAACATCAACTACAGAGAAATACCATTCCTCTTCTGCTTCATTCCAGGCGGTACGAATAAAAGAGTTTTCAAATGATTTTGAGATTTGATCTTCCATAGGAAGTATTATAAAACAAATTGTTTTAAAGTCAACGTTGATACACTATTTTGTATATTTGTATAAACATTTTTTTAAAAGTTTGAATTCGGTATGACTGGGGTTGCTTGATATAACATCATGGTGATTTGGGAAAATACAGAATTAAATTCAATGTTTCCGAAGTTTGTGCAACTTCAAGTTGCAGGGGAGGGCGTTATAAATCCCCAAACCAAATATCTTCATAAGCCAGCGGTCTTGAAGTTGCTGTTGCCTGAGTTACAACAATCTTGTTTTGACCGGGAAAGACTGTAACAGCTTGGCCGCCATAGCCCCGACAACCATACCAGCCTTCTCCTAACCACCACAAATATCCGTAGTTGGAATTCTGAGGAGATGGAGAAACCGCAGCTTCAATATATTCTTTTGAAATTATCTGCTTCCCCTTCCAGATTCCCTTCTGCAAAAATAACTGACCTATTTTAAGCATTTCTCTTGCGGTTAAGGCTGATACAGCTTCCTCTTCTTTGTCTAAAGCAGGACTGTAATAAATTCCATCCGGACTTTTTATCCATCGCTCATTATAAATTTCAAGAGGCTTAAAAAGTTTTTCATTTATATAATCAAAAGCGTCTCCGGTAACCTTTGAAAGAATTGCCGAAAGCAGGATTACATCAAATTCTTTGTAATTGTGAACCGCGCCTGGACTTTCTGTAACTTTACAGTCGGCAATATAATCAACCCAGTTTTTGGAACGGCGCATGGCATCCATCATAGGACAATGATAATGAACACCGCCCTGCCAGAATATTCCGGAACTCATTGTCAGTAAATGTTTGATTGTTATCATCCGATGCCGCAAGTCCCGCCCTTCATCGAATTCCATCAGGTATTTTGAAATTTTATCATCAAGATTCAAAAGCCCCTGGTCCTGCGCAATTCCAATTCCAATGGAAAGAATGCTTTTTACAACTGATTTTATATTGTGTCTGGATTCTGCAGTAAAACCATTAAAATAACATTCCGCCTGAAGCTGTCCGTCTTCCCAGACAAGGACACTGTTTAATTGAGGATGATGAGATGATCTTACCAATTCGCTTATTTGCAACTCTCTTTCATTCATAAATTACTCTTACTTTATTTTTAAATATTTTCCAATGATTGATGAAGAATTATTTTTCAATTCCAAAGGAGTTCCTTCTGCAATTATATAACCACCGTTTTTTCCGCCGGCAGGTCCCATTTCAATAATCCAGTCACAGTTTGAAAGCATGCTTGTGTCATGTTCTGTAACAATAATTGTGTTTCCCATATCAACCAGTTCATTCAGTAAATGCAGTAGTTTTTCACAATCATAAAATGACAGCCCGGTTGAAGGTTCGTCCAAAATATACAAAACGCCCTTAGCAGATTTTCCTTTTGACAGTTCCTTTGCCAGCTTAATTCTCTGACTTTCACCACCAGAAATTGTAGGTGTCTTCTGCCCAAGCTTGATGTAGCCCATTCCGACTCTGATAAGCACATTTAAAATATTTGCGATAACTTCATCTTTATCCTTAAAAAAATCATAGGCTTCTGAGACTGACATTTCCAGACAATCTTTTATGGTTTTTCCATCCAGATGAACCTTCATTGTATCTGCCACAAAACCAAAGCCATCGCACTTATCGCATTTCAAATCAATAAAATTGCCAAAACCAATATGACGATGAATAACTCCATCCCCGTGACACATAGGACAACCGCCCTTGCTGTTCAAAGAAAAATAGCCTATGCCTAAAACTTTAGCTTTTGCCTCGTCACACTCGCTGAAGAGTTTTCGCATACGGTCCATAATACCAGTGTATGTTGCAGGACATGAAGTTCGGGAACGGCCAATAGGACGCTGATCAATTACATAGCATTTTTTAATCTGCTCATGCCCAAGGATTTTTGTCTCCTCTGACAGATTTTCTTCCTCAGAAAATTCTTCACCTTCCTCCTGGGCTAAAACTTCATCATCAATTTTGTCAGTTGATTTTTCATCTCCTGTAATACATTTTCCGTGCATCAAAGCTTTTAACTCCGGCACCAGTGTATTTGAAATAAGGCTGGATTTTCCTGAACCTGAAAGACCTGCGATTCCAACCATAATTCCAAGAGGGATATCTACATCCACATTCTGCAGATTATGAATATTTGCATTTTTTATAGACAGGGTCTGGCCTTTTTTGATTCTGTATTTTTCCGGAATTGGAAACGCACTTTCCACAAAGTAAGGGGAAGTTCTGGAAGTTTTGCTCTTTAGAAATTCCTCAAATGAACCTTCAAAAATCTTCTGACCACCAAGAACCCCAGCATCCGGTCCAATATCAATAATGTAATCTGCCGCCTTTATAAAAGTTTCATCATGTTCTACACAAACTACAGTGTTGCCTTCATCAATCAATTTTTTGATTATTTTAAGCAGATTTTGTTTTTCATTTTCGTGAAGCCCGATTGTAGGTTCATCAAAAACAAAGATGATGGAATCCATTTCTGCAATTATGTAAGATGCTAGAAATAAGCGTTGGATTTCTCCACCAGACAAGCTTGGAAGACTTCTGTTTAATGAAAGATAAGTAAGTCCTACATCACAAAGACACTTAAGTTTTTTTTCAAGTTCTTTTTGCAAAGGTGATTTTTCTATTGGAAGCTTCTGTAAAAACTCCAGTAAATCATCCAGATACATATTTTCAATTTCGGTAATAGTTTTACCACCAATTCTTGTATGCGCAGCTTCTTTACCAAGGCCGGTTCCTTCACAACGTTTGCAGGCTTCTTTGCTGCAACAGTCAATTTTTCTTGACCAGGAAGACATTGAAGGCGAGGAATGTCCCCAGGCGTAAGTATCAATTATAAATTTTGCAAGGCCTTCATAATGTTTACCCTGTCCATACATTAATTCGTCATAATCTTCCTGTGTTAATTGTGCAAAGGTAATATCGGTTGGTTTGTGAAAGGTCCGGCGATAACGCTCGAAGATTCTCCACATATGACCAGTGTCACAAATATCGCTGAATAAAGAATCAATACGAATATTTTTATCCGGGAGCATTTTTTCTTCATCAAGCTTGTAGTAATAACCTTTTCCCATGCAGCGGGGACACATGCCTTTTGGAGATTTTTTTTGAAACATGGCCGCTTCCAAAGGTTCATCAAGTTCATAACCTTTATCCATCACTCCAAAGTTTGCAAAGAGCGATGATAACAATGCTTCGATTTGTGTACGTGTAGAAACTGTACTTCGAGGATTACTCTGCCTGATAATCCGCTGCTCAACTGCAACTGTTGGGGACAGCCCCCTTATATCATCAACAGAAATTTCACTTTCCACCATAAGCTGAGTACCAGAAAACATAAGGTATCGCTTACGGCCTTCTTCATAAAGAGTATCAAAAGCAAGACTTGATTTTCCGCTTCCTGAAACCCCGGTAATTACAGTTAATTTATTTTTAGGAATAGTAACATCAATATTCCGCAGATTGTGAATTCTTGCACCTTTTATTTCTACGTTTTGGTTCATTTATTAATTTTAGCAAAGATGGTGTGTAAGTTCTACCAATCGTCGGGGCTTAAAAAACAACTATATTCTGACACAAAGAATCCCAGACATGAATGTTAGGATTTTCTTCAAGACTATAAGAAGCTTTTGTCTTTCCATTGCTGATATATTCGATTTTATAATTAAGATTTAACTTCTTTTTGAAAATGTAAAAAGTCAATGTTTCTGCAAAATCATCTTGAAAATTCTTTGCGCCATACAGCGTACTGAAAGGCGTTGTTGAAAGATGCTTAATAAGATTTTTAGCCTCTTTAAGGGGAATCTGATTTCCAAAGTAGTAATAGCTGAATTTTGATAAAAGCTGATGATTGTATTTTTTAATTGGATGAGTCTTATCTTTCCAATATTTATAAAATTCAGATTCCGATTTTTCCTGACCGTCAAAGAAATCCATATATGGAGTTATCTCATTAATATAATCATATACATGCACGGCTTCGTGAGTTAATACATGGAGAAAGCCCTTATATTTATCGCTGCATTGAACCTTTACTCTATTTAGTTCATCTGTTTTTGTAAAAATTGTGTTGTCCCTGTGAGTTAGCCATGAATCCAGATTGATATGAAATGTATTACTATTCAAATACATCACACAGTATTTGTTCTGGTTTTCATCAAATATAAAATCTGTCAAACCTCCGTAAACCATACCATCAATAAAATAAATGGCATAAACTTTATCTAAGAAGCAGGCTTGCAGTTTAGGCGGAAGGTATGAAAAATATTCCTGGAATAGTTTTTTTTCTTCCGCCGTCAGTTCGTGATTTTTATAAGTGTAACAGTCATCAAAGGCTGCAATGTATTCAGCAGGATTACCTTGCAAAGCCCTGACTTTTTCAAAGAGTTCTCGGGAAAATGGTCCTCCATAGAAGTCTGTCTGCTTGGCTGGTAATTGAATTAATTCATCTTTTGTATATGCGAACAGGATAGAATAAAGCAATAAAATTACAAATATTAAAAACTTTTTTTTCATAAATATCTCCTGCGACATATCATAACATTAGTATTACGCTGTCTTGTATATAATCAATATTCGTCGGACTGATTTACTTTCCTAAGTGCAGCTACAAAATCGCAACCTTTTTCTTTTACAGCTTCTGGATTTATCGGATAATGGACATTATAAAGCACCCCTTTATCTCCGAACATATCCTCCAAATAATTCTTTTCTATATGGCCGCCTACGACTTCAAGACAAATCATAACATGATCATCGCCAGCTACAATTTCTTTTTCCCACAAATATTTGCACTCAAGGTTCATAAAACATTCAGCAACCATTGGTGCTTCTATCCACGAAGCTTTTTCCACAGTAAGCCCTGATGAAGTTATCTCATCCTTCTCGAACTGATTGTTCTGTATCGTCTTCATGCAGGCTTTGTACAAATCAGAAGACATGAAATTCAGCACGGCTACTTTCTTTTCATTCAGGCTCTGGTAAAGATGTCCGCTTTTATTCACGCTGCATAGAATCACGTAATATCCGCCTCCATGATTCGCACTCGTAAACCCTGCCCAGGACTGCATCGTAGCATTTGGCTGCCCGTTAGATTTATATGTTGTGACAAGAAACATCGGGGTTGGTATTCCCATAATAAATTCTTTCCAATCAAACCCAAAGTTTTTTGAAAATTCTCCGTATGT
>CAMNGG010000094.1 GCA_946537975.1 uncultured Treponema sp.
AATGATTGCATTAAAAGAAAGAGAACCTGTTGTTTGTGATACATATGCAATTACTCTTAATGAATCTGATTCAGCAATGAGATTTGGTGAAGAGATGCCAGATTCAAGACTCACAGAGCCTTCTGATGGAAAAGTCTACCGCCTGCGAGAAGCAATTCTTTTATCAAAACGCCTCGGCCGTCCTTTGACCCAGGACGAAATGGAACAGTTTGTAATTTGATCAAATTTGTGTAAAATCACCGTAAAATCACGTAACCTCATGCAGCCACTTTCCACTCAGAACTCTTATTGCTCCAACAATTGCTTTTACAATCGATTCGCTTGAGAGGAATAAGAAAATCATTGGGGATGGAAGATGGAGTACAAAGGTTGCGACATATCCCAGAGGAATTGCGACACCCCACAAAACAATCAGTTCGCCAACCGCAGAAAATACAGTATCTCCGCCGGCTCTGCATACTCCGACAATCCAGTCCATACAGAAGGAATTAAAGGGATAGAGCAGAATCAAAATCATAAGAATCTGAGTTGCCATCTTAATGATTTCGGGCTCAACGTTAAAGAGGAATGGAAGGAGTTTAGAAAGCGGCAGCAGCAGCACGCCGACCACTGCTCCCACTAAAGGCATAAACCACATAGAACGCAGGGCATAACCTTTCGCTTCATCCATCTTCTTTTCGCCGATACGCTTACCAATCAAAACTCCAATACCGTTTCCAAAGCCCATACAGAATACCCAGGTGAGCTGGCTGATTGTTCCGGTGATGCTATAGGCGGTAAAGGAATCAGTTCCTGCATGAGCATAGATTCCGTTATAAACAGAAGTTCCAAGTCCCCAGAAGGTTTCGTTGATAATAACCGGGAAGGCAATCTTCAGATATTTAAAAACAAAAGTCCAGTCAAAGCCAAGCAGTTCGCGAAGTCTTCCGCAGATTTCATAACCGTGAGAATAAGACCAGACCAGAAGAATTACAAGTTCAACAAGGCGAGAAAAAACTGTTGCAATGGCGGCTCCCTTTACTCCAAGACCTGCGACAAAAATCAAAAGATAATTTGCACCGGCATTTGTCAGAAGCGAAACAGATGTACAAACAAGCGGCAGCTTTACCCGTTCCGTACTTCGCAGGGCAAGAGTGATAGAAAAACTTATCGCTGTAGGAATATAACTTAAACAGGCAAGGCGAAGATATTCTCCACCAACGCGCACAACCTCAGGATCCGGAGAATAAATTCTTATCAGCTGATGAGGAATAAAAAGTCCCAGCACAGTGAAAACCACAGCAGAAAAAGCGGCAATCAAAGTCATCAAACCTAAAGACTTTCTGATTCCGCGGATATCCTTTTTCCCCCAGAACTGCGCAATAAAAACACCGCCCCCAGAAGTGATTCCAAAAAGAATCATGTTGAGGATAAAGAAAATCTGATTTCCAAGTCCAACCGCAGCAATCTCAACACTACCAAGCCGCCCGATCATAACAGTGTCGAGCATGTTTACAAAGTTCTGCAAAAGCGCCTGAAGAGAAATTGGAATTGCAATTGTGAACAAGGAAGAGTAAAAGCCTTTAAGTTTCATATCGCACTATTATGAAGATATAGTGGAAAAAATCAATGGGAAGAAATTTTATGAAGGAGGGGGGAAGTCTCCCCCACGCTCCAGCCCACAAGCGGTCTTCCGCTACCCCCTCTGCGGGCTCAAACGCCGCCCGCAACGCCTGCTTCTGTTTTCTAAAAATATTTTATCCCACGACATTTCTTGTCATACCTTCCTTGTTATACTTAGCATATAAACTAATTATTCAGGAGGATTACTTATGCTCAAAAAACTTCTTATCACAGGCGGAATCGCATTCGTTGGGTATGTTGTAAATGAAGTAAGAAAACAATACGACAAAAATGTCGAGGACTATAATAATCTTTTAGACAGGTATAATGAAATGTCAGATTCCATTAATAATGGGAGTTTTTATAATAACAAAAAGTCAAACATAAAGAATGATAATTCACGTTATGTTACAGAAATTCAGACTATGTCTGACGGTTCCAAATGCAAAATCAAGAAAGACCTTACTTCAGGAATCAGCATAATATCCGTTATGGATGCATAAAAAAATCAAAAATTTTTGAGATTACGACATTTCTTGTCAGACCCTAGAATTTATAATTGATTTATAAGAACCTGATAAAAGGTTCTGAGGAGATAATATGATAAAGAGATTTATTGGTACGTGTGTAGCTGCCACTGTTCTTGCAGTTACAGGAAAACTTGTTTCAGATTATGCAGAAACAAAACCAGCACTGAAGAATGTAAAAGACAAACTAAAGAAAACTGGAAAAGATTTTTCTGAAAACTGCAAAGAAGTTTTTGATGCAACAAAGCGTGTTTTTACAGGTGAACTTCCAACTGAAAATACAATAGTTACTGAGACTTGTTAAAATCACCCAGTGTTCCTGGCAATGCCGTAGTTCCCCTCCCACCCACGGCATTGCCTTTTTTTTCAACACTTTAAATAAATGTGTGTTATAATTTATGATAACACAAAAAAGAGAGTCAGAGATGAGTGTTAAAACTAAGCCTTACAAGCAGATAAAGATAAACAACTGGCGAATTATTGCTATTGATGAAATCCTGCAGAGCGGAAAACCATATACTGCAGCCCAGCTTGCAAAACTTATTGGTGATCACGGAGAGACTAAAAAAGCCGATTATAGTCCAAGAACTATTCAGCGTGATTTGGAATATATGCGGGACACATTACTCGCGCCAATCGAAAGTGATTATCGTGGTTATCGTTACACAGAACCAAATTTCTTTATAAAAAGTATTCCACTTACAGAAGGAGAAGCATTTTCAGTTGCAATCTTAAATCCACTTCTGGAACAATACCGCAATACACCACTAGAAAATCAGCTTCGTTCTGTTTTTCAGAAGATTGTAAACTGTCTTCCGGAACATGTCTCTGTCGATACATCATTCTTAAATCCAAATATCACTTTTATTCCGGATAGAACAGAAACAATAAATCCGACCTTTTTTCAGACTATTTTTGATTCCCTGAAAAATCACTGTACCATCAGTTTTGAATATCGCCCTTTACAGAAAACAACTTTCATGGAGCGTCAAATAGATCCGTATCATGTTGTTTGCCAAAGAGGAAACTGGTATGTAATGGGAAAATGCCATGAAAGAGATGATATCCGTATTTTCTCATTCTCTAGAATGAAGAACATCAAAATCCTTAAGCAAAAGTTTGCAATCCCAAAAGATTTCAAGCCGTCAGATTATTTTGATGTTGAAATGGGAGTCTGGTTAAGTGATAAGACACCGATAACAGTAGAACTTCTGGTGGATAAAGAAATCGGAACTTATGCTCTTAATCGTATCTGGCACAGCGAACAGACCGTTGAAGAACGAGATGATGGCAGCATCTATGTAAAGTTCCAGACAACCCAGAAACGCGAGATTGTCCGATGGGTTCTTGGTCAGGGACATACAGTTAAGGTTCTGGGACCGAAGGAACTGGTTGATGAAGTGAAAGAGGAGCTGGAAGAGACAAGAAAAATGTATAAATAATGAATTTTTTTTACCCCATGACACAAAATGGCAGGGGGTATATTATAAAATTTTTATAATAGGAGATTTGAAAATGAAAATATGTCCATTTTGTAATGCTCAAAATAAAGATGCAAATAATTTTTGTATTGAATGTGGAGAATCATTGCAACTAAGTAAACGTGATAGAATGCTTAATGCAATAAATGAAAAAGAGGGCTCTCTTTTATCAAGTAATCAATATGTACGGTCTTGGTCTTATAAAGATTATCCAGAAGATTATAAGAAAAATTTATTCAAACATGCACAAGCTTTTAATCTGGCAAATTTTGTGTATATATCAGATTGTTCCATGAATAATAATGGAAAAGAAGGTCTAATATTTATGACAAATGGTTTTTATGACCATATAGGCCCTTCTGCCAGAAGCGTTTTTATACGATATCGTGATATAAAACAATTGAAGTTAGATTCAAATTGTCTTTATGTTGAAACCTCAGTTGAAACATATACATTCTCTTTAGATACTTATGGAGATGCTTTAAAACCAACTCTTGAAAAACTTATAGAAATTGATAAAACAGATGGTTCTGATCGGATTGAATTTTCTGAAGAAAAAACTGGTAAGGTGAAAGGAGAAGCCAATTTTAAACGTAGGGAGTCTGACTATAAAAGAGCTGATCGTCTTTTAAAGACTCTAGAAACAGAACTTCGTCGTAGGTCGGAACAGTTTTTACAAGATAAAAACAGATTTATGAAAGCTAGAGATGAATATGAGAATTTACTTGATGAGTATGAAGCATATATTGAAGTGCTGGAGAATATAAAATCTGAATATCAGAAATTGAAAGCGTTAGGAGGAAAAGCATAATGTCACTTGAAGATTTACGACGTAAACGAGCCTCCTTGAATTTGAAACAACAAACTGATGAGATTCTAGAAGATATGGATGATTGTATAAAAGGCATCAATCATGCAGCTGATGTTGCTAAAAATGGAGTTGTTATTCTAAGTCATCTAGAAGAGGAATTTGAAACTAGAACCAAGTTACAAGGTAAAGATATTGGGTTCTTATTTTTTGCTACAGCACTACAATGTGTGCGCCAGTATTTTATTACAGATTTTAAGGAACGGCTTGGTGATCAAGAAGCAGCAAATAAAACTTTTGGAAAGGACAAAGTTGATCCTCATGATTTGAAGGCTCGAAAAGAAGCTGGTTATGAAGTTAGACATCATAAACTTTATAATCCAACCTTGGAAGAAATTATTTTACATCCTGTTCCATTTGATACTACCAAAGGAAGCAAACAATTTGATGATTTAAATCCATTTCCAGGTACTGGAAAATTGGGACATAGAGCTGGTGCAATTGGACATGATCCTGTACTAGGATGGATTTTTGGTACTGCAAATATTGCGACAAGCACTTTAACTGGATGGAATATGCAATCATTTCATGTTTCATCAAAAGCTGGTATAGGGGGTGGAGACTTTTTGAAATCACATGCAGATACTTCAAAAGTTCTTTCTTATACCTTTGATAAATTATTAAATCAAGGTATAAAAGGAAAAAAAATTGTTGGAAAATCATTAGAAAAGGAAGCTGTACATCTTGCATCTGATGTAAATACAAAAAGGAGTCTTCCATTTCCAATTATTTCAACTTATGATCCTCAACTAGCTTCTAGTTTAGCAGATTATGGTTTAGATATGGCGAATATAATAACTGTAGGTAAACAGGCTTCATATGCCTCCGCTATTAATATGTTAATTGCAATGATTCATCGTATGCTTTTTGATATAAACAAAGATGTTAGTCTAGAATTATACCAAGTTCGTACCAGAAGAATCTTATCTTATTCTAATGTAATTGCCTCATCAAGTAATATACTTGCAGTAGCAATTTCTTCTTGTATTGGAGCGTATACGGGTGATGATGAGTTAATAAAAAAAGGTTTGAGAAAACTGGATATAGGCGGATTCCTTGTGACTATTTATCGTCTTATAAATGATAAAAAATTTATAGAAAAGATAAAAGAGGAATTCGTTTTAAATAACTTTGAAAAACTAGTAAAAGACGAAATTTAATATTTAAGATTTAGGAGACGTAAATTATGAAAATTTGTCCAAATTGTCAGTATGAAAATAGAGATTCAAGTAAATTTTGTGAAAACTGTGGTACCAAGTTTGGTGAAAATTCAAATATTTGTCCAGATTGTGGTACTGAGGTTGAGAGTTATGCAAAATTTTGTCCAAATTGTGGCCATAAGTTTATAAATAAAGTTGCAGAGCCTTTACCTCAACCAACAAATATTGAAGTATTTGAATATGAGCCAAAAGGAAATGGTTATATAATTAGAGGATTAAAAAAACAATCATTAACAAAAATTGTTATTCCAGATTCTGTTATAGAAATAAATGACTATGCATTTAACAATTCTGCACTTAAGCATGTATTTATTCCAAATTCTGTAAAGAAGATTGGTAATTATGCATTTGAATATTGTTATGACCTCGAAGATATTGTTCTTCCAGACTCTATTAAAGATCTTCCTGAATGTATTTTCGAAGATTGTAATAATCTAAAAAGTATTGAAATACCAAGGTCTGTACGAAAAATAGGAGACTTTGCTTTTCAGGGGTGTTCAAATCTAGAATCAATTATCATTCCAGACTCAGTTAGTGAGATAGGTGCCAACGCCTTCCAAAATTGTACAAACCTTAAAAGTATAGAACTTCCTAATTCTGTTATAAAATTAGGAGAAAATGCCTTTTGGGGATGTTCAAATCTCAAGACCGCAATAATTTCTAATTCGATATATAATATTGAAGTATGTACATTTAACGACTGTACAAGTCTTGAAAAAGTTGAAATTCCTGATTCGGTAGAAAAAATAGCATATGCTGCGTTTGGTAATTGTACAAGTTTAAGGAATGTTTCAATTTCTAGTTCAACAGAAATTGAGGAATCTTCTTTTGAAGATTATACAAATATTATTCGTCGAAATTAAAATACTTAGAAGTTTTCATCGCTTTAATTTGTGGGGTTAGTTATAAAAACAAGGAGAAAAAAGTGAATAATGAAAAACATCATGTTCTTGAATATTTACAATTTTTGATTGAAAATAAAAGAAAAAATGCTACTGTACAAATCGGTAAGCAAATATTTAAAAATACAATAGTTTTGATCGAAACAAAAAAAGATAGGTATTTCTTAATTTTTGAAGAACCAGAAATTATTCATCTTTTAGATAATAAAAAGGAATTTGAAGTCAATCAGGATAATTTGGAACATTCACTGTTTACTTCAGCATTATGTATGTCATATGGTGGTAATCATATCGAAATAGACTGGGATTAATAGATTATAACTAAAATAATTATTTTTTACATAAAGAGGGTAATATATGAAAATTTGTCAAAACTGCAAACATGAAAACAATGATACAAGTAAATTCTGCGAAGAATGTGGAACAAAATTAGTTGAAGCTCCAAAATTTTGTCCTGAATGCGGAACAAAACTAAATGGAACTCCAAAGTTTTGTCCTGAATGTGGTTTTAATCTTTCGAAAAACTCAAACAATAATATATCTGCAAAAGAATTGAAACAACCAGAAAATATCAAAGCAAATAATGATAACTTCTCTACTGATATTGGTACTTATGATGCACTAGTTTCATGGGATGACGATTGTGAAATGAACATGGCTGAAGCTATAAAATTCGGCAATCAAGAACGAGTAAAAGAATTGGTCGATGCTGGCGAATATGTAGAAGATTTAAGCATATTCGATTTATCATTTGTTCATAATGTTCAGATGTTGAAATTCTTATGGTGTCTTGGAAATGTTAATTGTTATGATTTTGAATCTAAACAAGATTTAATGTCAGATATCATTGACAAATATGCATGTATACTTGGAGGGTTTAGAATTAGTCCAGACCCTGATGCTTACAAAGATGATGGAGACATATTTAATTCTGAAGAAGATATTCATAACAAGTATCTTGGAATAATAGAATTTCTGCTTGAAAAAGAATTTGATGTAAATCAGGTTTTGTTGTCTTGTAGTCAAACTCCATTAATGGCTGCAATACACTCTAAAGGTTATGCCAATTGTTGTCTAACAAGACTTGCACTATATTTAGTTGAGAAATGGCATGCAGATGTAAATTTAATTCCTGAGGCTGATCCAGAATCAGCATATGAATGGGACAAAAAAAAGGCAAAAGAAATAGGTATTACAGAACTTCCAGATTTTAGTGATTATAAAAAAATCAATAATGCATCGCCTTTGATTCTTGCATCTAGTCTTTTTTCTTCAGAACCTTCTGAATGTGAAGAAAAGCTCTTGATTTGTAAATTACTTCTTCAACATGGTGCTGATGTTAATTATAAATATTTTTCTATAGTGAACGGAATTATTATAAGTCAGACTCCATTAAAAAATGCGATTGTTTTTATTGATGATTATTTAATTGATTATACTTGTGAACTTGTTTCTCTCTTCCTTAAGAATAATGCAGAAGTTACAGAAGAAGTTCTTGATATCGTTCGTGAAAAAGAAGATTCTGAGGCAAGAAATAAATTATGCAAGCTATTAGCAATAAACTAAAAGTATAAGTATCTTTTATGGGTTCCTCAAAAAATGACATCTATTTTTTAGTTATTATATTTATAATAGGTAGGTAAAAACGATAAAATCTTGGATATAACAATTTTTTTACCAGGCTATATAAAATATAATAATCTATATATAAGGAAAAATTATGGGTAATCAAATAAATCTCTACTTTAAAGGTCTTAAAGAAGATATTGCAGAACAAAAAGCTAAGTTAGAAAAAGCTGTAGCCGATTGGGATAAAATTTTTGATGATGAAAAAGTTAAAGAAGGAGATTTTACTTTTGCTATCTCTGATGATGAACTTAGTTGGATGGAATCTTTTGATGATGAAGCCATAATTTCTTATCTCCGTTATGGTAAACAAGAACCAAATTCTATGGGTCTTTTTGATTCTACAATCTGCGACTATAAACGTAAAGAAATTACCGGCCCTTTAACAGATGCAGAACAGGCATTGTATAATAAACTAAAAGAAATAGAAGATGATTATCAAAAAAATGGAACTGTTTCATCCATATATTTCACTTATCAGATAGGTAACAAAGAATTTAGTATTATTCGAGAAAATCTTAATATAAATAATTCTCGCGTTTTATTAGAGTTTTCTCTTCAGGAAGCGCCTAATGAAGAAGATTCAGAAGATACAGGAATTAGATATTTGTTTGAAGTAGTAGCAGAATCTGATTCTAGATTGACTACTTATGATATTCTTGTAGCGCTTGGAGTTCCTGAAACTGCATCTAAATTCTTAGAGTTTAAAGAATGTATTAAAGAAAAGTTTTCAGAACAAATGGATGATGATTAATAAAAATACTTCAAGGTAATATAAAGTTGAATCTTAATTATTTTCAGATATTTGCAGTTCATAAATATGATATTGAAGTATCAGTGCCATTACTTCATCAAGGTATCAAATCCTCAGATTTTCTAGTCTCAGATGACAGTTGCACTCATCGTCTTGTAGGGCTTCGGTATGATTCTAAAACTATGCATGAACCAGAAATTACAATAGTTTGTGCAAGACATGAAATGGCAGTTGCAAAACAAATAGCCTTTTCTCTCGGAAAACGTATTTATCAAAAGGCAGCATTGTCCGCAATGCTCTTCCATAATTATACAAGTGGGCAGAAACTCAGATGTCAGGACTATAACGAAGTTGCAAAGGTTTATGCTAAATTCATATGTTCAAATAAATAAATTTGACGGCGTACCATATTTGTGATACATTGATGTAATGGATAAAAAAGATTGTGTAATCTACAAAGGCGAGTTTTTTCAAATTGAGTGGTACTACACCGAAAAGGGAGAAAGTCAGCCTTATGATTACTACAAAGCTTGTGATGTAATACAGCAGCGAAAGTTTTTGCTGCTGTGTCAACGCATGGGTGATTTTGGAAAGATTCTTGATAAAACCAAGTTCCGGTCAGAAGGTGATGATTTTTATGCATTCAAACCTCAACCAGACCGTTATCTTTGCTTTTTC
>CAMNGG010000095.1 GCA_946537975.1 uncultured Treponema sp.
TTTTAAGAATATATTTTATGATTGCCCGAAAGGTGAGTTTCGCATGGATATCACACAGTGCCCATATAACAAATATCTTACAGAGCTTGGCTGCCCGGAACTTACTCAGCTTTTCTGCAACAACGATATTTACACGTACGGAAATTTACCGGGCTTAAAGTTTACCAGAACTAGAACTCTCGGTACCGGCGGCGACTGCTGCGATTTCAAGATGGAAATTATTAATAAATAAAACTATAGGTATTTACTTCAAGCATAATGAGCTATTCCTTATTTTGAAAAGTTAGTGTATACTAACAACTATGTAGTTAGGTAAAACTAACAAAATAAAAAAGATAGGAGGCTCAAAATGAGCGAGTTTTTTAAGAACATCCCTCAAATCAAATTTGAAGGAAAAGATAGTAAAAATCCATGGGCATTCAAGTATTACAATCCTGAATTAACTATCATGGGAAAAAAGATGAGCGAACATCTTCCATTCGCAATGGCCTGGTGGCATAACCTTGGCGCAAATGGTGTTGATATGTTCGGTTCTGGAACTGCCGATAAATCATTTGGCCAGACTCCGGGAACAATGGATCACGCAAAGGCTAAGGTAGATGCCGGTATCGAGTTTATGAAGAAGCTTGGTATCAAATATTACTGCTGGCATGATGTTGACCTTGTTCCGGAAGATCCAAATGACATCAATGTAACAAACAAACGCCTGGACGAAATTTCAGACTACATCCTTGAGAAAACAAAGGGAACTGACATCAAGTGTCTCTGGGGTACTGCAAACATGTTCGGTAACCCACGCTTTATGAACGGTGCAGGTTCAACAAACTCTGCTGACGTTTACTGCTTTGCTGCTGCTCAGGTAAAGAAGGCACTTGAAATTACTGTAAAGCTTGGTGGCCGCGGTTATGTATTCTGGGGTGGCCGCGAAGGCTACGAAACTCTTCTCAATACAGACGTAAAACTTGAACAGGAAAATATCGCAAACCTCATGCACATGGCTGTTGATTATGTCCGTTCAATCGGTTTCAAGGGAGACTTCTACATCGAGCCTAAGCCAAAGGAGCCAATGAGCCATCAGTATGATTTTGATGCTGCAACAGCAATCGGCTTCCTCCGTCAGTATGGCCTTGATAAAGATTTTAAGCTGAATATCGAAGCTAACCACGCCTCACTTGCAAATCACACCTTCCAGCACGAGCTTTGCATCAGCCGCATAAACGGAATGCTTGGTTCTGTAGACGCAAACCAGGGAAATCCAATTCTTGGCTGGGATACAGATAACTTCCCTTGGAATGTTTACGACGCAACTCTCGCCATGTACGAAGTTCTCAAGGCCGGTGGTCTTACAGGTGGCTTCAACTTCGACTCAAAAAACCGCCGTCCTTCAAATACCTTCGAAGATATGTTCCACGCTTACATCATGGGAATGGATACTTTTGCTCTTGGTCTTATTAAGGCTGCAGAAATTATTGAGGACGGAAGAATTGACGGCTTTATCAAAGAAAAGTATTCAAGCTTTGAAAGCGGAATTGGTAAGAAGATTCGCGACAAGCAGACAACTTTAGAAGAGCTTGCTGCCCGTGCCGCAGAAATGAAAAAGCCATCTGATCCAGGTTCAGGCCGCGAGGAATACCTGGAAGGAGTTGTAAACAACATCCTCTTTCGCGGATAAATATCTGGATTAAAATAGGGAAGGTGAACAGTTATGGATTTAGCAGAGATTGATGAGAGTGGAAAAGGCTTACAGTTTTTTGGAAAGACAAAGGTTGAGCGTCTGGAAAAGATTGAAGGTCAGCCCAATGTTTATCTTTTACAAACAACGATAGAGCTTGAGCGGCCAAATCAGGCTGTTCCACAGCCCGGCCAGTTTTATCTTATTCGAAGTGCTAAATCCGCTGTTCACTATAACAGGCCCATCAGCGTTTATCATTCCGAAGAGTGGACCAGCAACGAGGGGAAAAAGAAAGTTCTTGTCCAGTTTATGATTCTTGAAAAAGGTCGTGGAACAGGCGAACTTTGTCACATGACTCTTTGGGATGATATTTCTGTTATTGGGCCGCTAGGGAAGCCTTGGCCTGTAGAAGAGTGCCGGGAACTTGCAGAGAAAAATAAAGGGCAGGCAAAAATCTGCATTGTGGGTGGAGGGATTGGAGTTGCACCTGTTGCGAATCTTGCTTCCAGTCTTCCAGACGGATCTTATGATTTTTATGCGGCTTTTAAATCCGGCTCATATGGGTTGGAAAGAGTTTGTGCAAATAAGCTGGAAATTACAACAGACGACGGCTCCTGCGGGCGTTGTGGTATGCTCCCCTGTGCCCTTACAAAAGAAGCCGTGCAAGCCGCCGGATATGAATTGATTCTTGCCTGCGGTCCAACCCCGGCTTTAGTATATGTCCAAAAGCTGGCCACCGAGCTTGGAATCAAATGTTACATCAGTATGGAACACCGAATGCTCTGTGGTCTCGGTGCCTGTCTTGGCTGTACTATTGAGACTACAAAAGGTCTAAAACGCTGTTGTAAGGATGGTCCTGTTTTTGATGCGACTGAAGTTATTTTCGATCCGCCAACGCCTCGCCGACAATTGCTTGCTGCCAATGAGGAACCGGACCTGAGTGTGGATATTGCCGGCGTACACTTTAAAAATCCTACAATTGCAAGCGGTGGAACCTTTGCCTTTGGGCAGAATTTCCGCGGAGTAAGTGATGTCGCTGCCTGGGGTGGAATTGTTTCCAAGGGAGTTACTCTTGAGCCACG
>CAMNGG010000096.1 GCA_946537975.1 uncultured Treponema sp.
TACAATAGAGCGTTTTTCTCTTTCACCGGAAAATATTATTATGGAAATCACAGAAAGTATTTTCATTGATAATTATGAACTGGTAATGGAAAATATGCTTGCACTCGCAAAAGCCGGCGTTAAATTCTATCTCGATGATTTTGGAACCGGCTATTCAAATCTTACAAACGTAATTTCCCTGCCATTTTCTACTATTAAAATGGACCGTTCTCTGGTGCTTGCCATGGAAGAAGGGCAGAAAGGTGTAAGTCTCTTCTTTGATCTGGTAAGTACCTTCAAGGGAGTTGGTTTTAAGATTCTTGTGGAAGGTGTTGAAACCAATAATCAGAATTACCTTGTAGAGAGGGCCGGCGTAGACTATATTCAGGGCTTCTTATATAGTCGTCCTCTGCCACCTGATGAGTGTGTCGAACTGCTGCGCCGTACCTCGCGCCCTGCAAATCAGAATGTGATTACTTCCTCGTAAACCTGAATTGCAAACTGGTCGGTCATTCCTGAAATAAATTCAATAATACATTTTGTGTAAGACTCGTTGTCGTGCAGGTCGAAAACCGGCTGGGTATTATATTTAAGAACAGCCTTGCGGTCTACAAAGCTGTGGCGGCTGGTGTCAAAAGGCTGGTATGCTGTGTATTTTATAAGCCAGTCTTCAAAGGTTGAACAAAGCTTTGGATAAAAACGCAGGGCCTGAGCAACGCGGCCGGTTTCTGCATAAATCTTTGTTTTCTGCAGGGTACGGAAAAGAGTTCCTATTATGTTTTCTGCATAAATTGCAAACTCTCCAAGACGCCAGTGCCTGTATATTCTGGCAAAGTTAAATTTCTTCAGCTCCAGTATAAAGCGGAAATATTCTTCAGAAAAACAAAGTCCCTTTTCCGGGCTGCTCTGCTCACATAAATCCACTATCAGGTCATTTATAAGAGTTGTGGTGTTTACCGCTTTTCCGCTTCTTAAGGCTCTTGCTCCCTTTCTTTCAAAGCCAAGGGTTGAACCTACAATTTCGCGCAGCTCGCGGTAAGCCGCCATATCAATTATATGATAGGCGCGGGCATCTTCTATGTCGCGGCCCAGGTAGGCAATTTTATCTGCAATTTTTACTACGCAGCCTTCCCATGTGTAGGGCTGAATAAAGCCCGGCCGTTTTATAGAATAGAGGTCAATTGCTTCTTCACGGGGTTTTATGGCCTGCTGGTCTATTTCGCCGCAGTGGCAGATTAAGCCGTCTCGAACTGCGTAGGTCAAATTAAGAGGCTGTTCATAGCCGTTAGGATCCGGCAGAGTTTCAATAAAATCAGCAAAAAAGAGACTGTTGCGTTCGTGCCAGAACTTTTTAGGTGCATTATGACCTTCCTTCTGTTCCAGAAGCTTGTTAAGGCAGTCTTCTCCATGGTGGCCAAAAGGGGCATGTCCAATATCATGTCCCATCGCAATTGCGCCTGCCAGCTGTTCGTTTAAGCCCAGGTATTTCGAAATTGTAGTCGCAACAGAGGCAACGTGCATAACATGCTCCATTCTTGTACAGATATGGTCGTTATGAGGTGCAAAAAATACCTGTGTTTTATGCTTAAGGCGGCGGTAAGCCTGTGAATGCAGAATTCTTGTATAATCGCGTTCAAATTCTGTTCTTATTTCGTTATTTCGCCCGTAAATTGGAATTTCACGCCTGATAGCCTGCTCCCATTTTGGATTTTCGCTGTCTGTTCTTACTTCATGAAATGAATTCTGCATTTTTGCCTCTTTGATTT
The DNA here is from genome assembly GCA_946537975.1 of uncultured Treponema sp. Classification (GTDB taxonomy): domain Bacteria; phylum Spirochaetota; class Spirochaetia; order Treponematales; family Treponemataceae; genus Treponema_D. The sequence goes on from CAMNGG010000096.1 coordinate 1,746, forward strand.
ACCGTTTTTTCCGCGAAAGCTGGAGCAACAGAAACAGCTGCTGCAAAACTTCAGAAAAAACGGTTTGTCCTCCCATTAATTAGTATATGGTATAAAAATGATTTTGTAAAACTCCCGTATTAGTGGTATAATAAAATAATATGCTAAAGAATAACAGAATTATAAGGCGCCTCTTCGGTGAGCAGTATGATATTCAACATAGACTTCTCAATCTTATCCTTATAGTTGGTATTTTTGGCGTATCTGTTGCTACTATTCTCAGCGTAGTGATGCAGCAGAATTTATGGGCCCAGCTGCTTTCTCTGGTCTGCCTTATTCTGTTTTGTCTTATTTTCTGGATTGCAAACAGCCTCGAAAAAACGCAGCTGGCAATCATCATTTTTTCCATTATATTTGATAACCTCATATTACCAGCCCTTTATGTAACTTCAGGCGGTATAGAAAGTGGAATGCCCCTCTGGTGTCTTATGGGCTATGTCTTTCCATTTCTTTTAATAAAGGGAAAAAACTGTATTACTATTTTTGCAACCTCAATCATAGAGTTTATTCTGGTAGTTATTTATACCTATTATCATCCCGAAATAATAATGAAAATGGCCAGCATGAAAATGGTCTTATCCGATATGGTTGTTGCCATGATTGCTGTTGTTGTCGTTTTCGCTTTTATTTTCCGTTACCAGACCTATATTTATGAAAAGCAGCAGAAATCCATCGTTAGGTCTATCCGTGAGGCCAACGAAGCAATTGCGCAGAGACAGGACTTTATTTCAAATATTTCTCATGATATCCGAACTCCAATGGATTCCATTATAGGTTTTACCGAGCTTGCCAAAAAGAATATGGATAATCCGGAGAAGCTTGCAGACAGTCTTGAAAAAATCTCCCGGGCTTCCGGACATCTTATGAATCTCATAAACGAGGTTCTTGATATTTCAAAAATCGACAGCGGTAAAGCAGCAATCGAAGAAGAAATGTGCAGTATTCATCAGATAATTGATAACGCCTGTCAGATTCTTCAGCACGAGATTGACCATAAGAAACTTAAGCTGGAATTTGATTACAGTATGCTGGATGAAGATGTGCTTTCCTGCGACAGACTGCGCCTCAATCAGATTCTTATAAACCTTATAAGTAATGCCGTTAAATATTCGTATGAAGGCGGAGTAATTAATATTGCAGTCATTCAGCTTTCTTCGGAAGATGAAAGTAAGATAATAAATGAGTTCCATGTAAAGGACCAGGGCTGCGGTATGTCTCAGGAATTTATGGAGCATGTTTTTGAGCCTTTTGCCCGTGATAAGTCTTCAGCGGTTTCCGCAGAGGGAACTGGACTTGGTCTTACTATTGCAAAATCTCTTGCTGAAATTATGGGTGGCTCAATTGAAGTTTCGAGTGAGCTTGGAAAAGGTTCTGAGTTTACGGTAACAGTTCCGCTTTCAATTCCTTCTCTTACAGAGGTTGAAGAAGAACAGGATATCCTCATTTACGATTTCAAGGGCCGTCATATTCTTCTTGTTGAAGATAATGAACTTAACCGCGAAATTCTTGTTGAAGCATTGCGTGAAGAAGGCTTTGTCGTTGATGAGGCAATTGATGGTTCCTTTGCTATTGAAAAACTCCGAGACAGCGAGCCTGGAACCTATGATCTGGTAATTCTTGATCTTCAGATGCCGGTTATGGATGGTTACGAAACAACAAAAATTATCAGAAGCTTCAGAGAGCCTAAGGTTGCGCAGATTCCTATTGTTGCCCTTACAGCCGATGCTCTTCCTGAAGAAAAGACAGAAGCCTTTAATGTTGGTGTAAACGCTTATCTTGTAAAGCCTGTTGATATGCCTTCACTGCTGAAGGTATTTATGCTTTTCTTCCGTGAAAATAAACGGTAATAGGGAGGCGCTGTTTGGAAAGATGTGTACTGGCCCTTTCGTCGAGTTCTGTAAACGAAGAAGCATATTCAGAAATACAAACCCAGCTGGATACCAATGAAATAAAGCCAATTCTTCTGATTGTTACTGCGGAAGTCGACATGCTCTGGTTTTTTGCCTTAAAGCTTCAGGAACGATATCCGGATGCTGTGGTTGTCGGTTCAACTACTTATATTAACTATTCTTCCGAAGGCTACAGTCACTGCGGGGCATCTGTCATGGCAATTAATTCCGGCATAGAAGTTTCTGCGGGTCTCATATTCGATGTAGACAGACATCCTTCAATGTACAAGGCTCACATAAAGCAGGCTCTGGACAAGCTTTCGAGTCACGAAAATACCTGCTGTCTTGAATTTGTTACCTCTTTTGGAAAAGGGGAGGAACTGGTTCTTGATACTTTTGAAGAGGTGCTTGATGGCAGCGGAATTCGCGTAGCAGGTGCTTCTGCGGGCTCTCCTTCTGAACGCCGCGAAAGCTTTGTTTCTTTGGGAAAAGATTTATTTAAGCAAACCTGTGTTTTTGTTTTTATTCATAATCTTGAAGGTAAAATCGGCTTTTTTCGTGAAAATGTATACAAGCCGACAATGCACAAGTTTTCTGCAAGCTATGTTGACTGCGAAGAAAGACTTGTAGTTGAATATAACAACAGACCGGCGGCAGAAATACTTGCGGAAACCCTTGGCGTACCACAGAATGAACTTGCTAATCATCTTTTCCAGCATCCTATGGGGCGTCTGCTGGACGGAGATATTTATATTACCTCCGCCGACCAGATTTTCGATGATGGTTCAATTTCCTATTTTTCAAGAATCTATAATCATACAAAAATGCTTCTTCTTGAACCTGACGATTTTCGCAGGGTCTGGCGGGAAACCTTCAGTCGTGTAGAAGGAGAAATCTCTAAGCCTTCATTTTCAATTTCAATAAACTGTTTTTTGCGGACAATGCTTTTTGAAGAAGAGGGCTGCTTTGGTGAATTTGTAAATCAACTGAGGGGATACGGCAGCTTTATTGGTATTTCCGGCTACGGAGAGCAGCTTGATTATATTCATTTAAATCAGACCATGGTTCTGCTTGTTTTTGAATGAGCTCAGAGGTGGAATTATGCATGCTGATTCGAATTATTCATGAGGTTGATACATTATGGATAGATACAACAAGGGTGTCATTTTTACAAACGATAAATGTATAGCCTGCAATAAATGTATAAGTAACTGTTCTCTGATGGGCGCAAATGTGTCTGTGGTAAAG
>CAMNGG010000097.1 GCA_946537975.1 uncultured Treponema sp.
ACAACGCTTACACTTTGGAAATGGAATTGCCTGGCCGTACCGAGAAAGACGTAAATATCGAGCTTGACCACGACAATTTGACCATTGCCTCTAAAACAGAAGAGACAAAGGAATCCAAAGAAGATAAAAAAGACAAGAAGGCTAAGTACATCCTTAAGGAGCGCAGATGCTCAAGCTTCGAACGACGCTTTTCTTTGCCTGCTGATGTTGATGCTGAGTCAATTAAGGCTAACTTTAAGAATGGTATTTTGACAATCAATATGCAGAAAAAAGCCATTGCCGCTCCAAAGCATATTGCAATTGAAGCTTGTTAAGCTTGAAAAATAACTGCTCCCAGCAAAAAAAGGGCCTGCAAAACGGAGATGATGTTTTGCAGGCCCTTTTTTGCTTCCGCAGTTATTTTTCAAAAATCAACGTAGGATCAATTGCAATATGCTTTGGCTATTAACAATGGTTGTCACCCCGAACTTGTTTCGGGGTCTATCCTAAATATCCTTTAAGATTTTGCCGAAGTGGATAAGGTAGTCTATGAAGGAAGCGTAGCTCAAGATTACACAGAGGGCAAAGAGGGCGAAGGCGCCGGCCTGCAGGGCTCCGAAGAAATCTGGAACTAATTCGAGGCGAACTAGAAGTTCAAGGAATATTCCGTAGAACTCAGCTACGATATAAACTACGGTTTTTAGCTTACCGCCTTTGCGGGCCGCAATTGCGGTTCCCTGTTTTGCGGCTACCATACGCAGAAAGTTCTGTGAGAACTCGCGCAGCATAATCAAAACAAAAAAGAAAACCGGCATATAAGACAAGCCGGCCTGAACCGAATGCATAAGGCAGATAAAACCTGTCAAATGCAAAACAACATCTGCGAAAGGATCAAAAAGCTTTCCGAAATCACTTACTTCATTGTGCTTGCGGGCATAATGGCCGTCTAAATAATCAGTAAATTCAGCAAAAATGAGACACGGAAGGGCAATCAACAAGGATACTTTAGAGCCAAAGCCCGTCCAGATTGGAATAAAATATAATAGGAAGAAAATCGGTGCAAAAATAATTCGGGTAAAAGTAAACTTGTTTGATAGTTTCATAATATAAGTATCTCTAATATGAGTATAAAAGTCAAGATTTGATAAGTAAACATAATTTATGATTTTCAGACAATGATTGTTGTATAGACATACCAGTAGTAAAAAATGCCTGACGACAACAAGCCTAAAATCGAAAATCCGTTAAAAACCAGGCTGCGACAGCGGGCTGGTTTAGGATTATCGAAAAAAAGGCTCAAGCGGCGAGACTAGCGAGCCGCTCCCGTTGGCGACAGGCATTTTTCACGGGAGTAACAGAACATATGTAACGATTATTGAAATGTCTTGAAATCATGAATTATGCTTACTGCAGACTTGGCGTCGTAGCCCGGCATTTCCTCACGGATAATCTGAAGAGCCTGTTCAACAACAGCCGGAGAATCAGAAACACCATGAAGCACAACTGTATTCCCGTCAATTGTTGCGTGCATAAATTCAATATTCAGCTTGCGCTCCATAGAAAGCTTGTTTACAACCGTCTGAGCACGAAGAAGGTCTTCTATCATCTTATTGCCTTCTTCTTCCTGTTTTACGGTAACCAGTTTTTCTACCAGTTCCGCAATAACATCAACAGCCTGCTCAAGACTCAAAAGTCCGGTGTTAATAACCGCATGGTAGTTTACAGGATCCGCAATATCAACATTATAAAAGCTTGAATGAAAGCCTTCACGATTTGCATCACTTTCCTGAATGCGCTGAAGAGCCTGCTTTTCGTCCCAGTTAAATTCCTTACGAAGTCGGTTTATACGGGTTTCTTCATCCGCAATCAAACGAATTGAAATATTATTAGGCACATTCTGAAGGACAGCAAAAGCTCCGCGGCCAATAATAACGACATTCTTCTTTTCTGCGGCTTCCAGAATTGCATACTGAGCATAATTCAGGTATTCATCGCGGTCTTTTGTAAGAGAAGCAAAGAAACCCGGCTTGCGCTCATCAAATTTAGGCATTTTGTTCTCAGAAAAACCAAGCTCAACAATGCGCTTTTCAATTTCTTTTCTTGTGATGAACTTATAACCGAGTCTTTTTGCAAGCTCGCCGGCTACTTCATCACCCAATGCTGCTACCTGTCTTGAAAATGTAATTACTGCCATAAGTTCACCTCTTAATTGTATGATATTGCTTGCTTCGGGCTACGCCCTCGCAATGACATTAAATTGCGTTTCTCACAATGACATTTTTTTAATTCTATAATATGATAAATCCAGAATTGCAATCTGTCAAAAATTAACGGAGATTTTTTATGAAGAATTATTTTACACCCGAGGATGATAAGCTTAAATGGATTGAAGGTCAGCCTGAAACTCTGCTTAAAACAGTCGTATGTAATGTAACCTCACGCCACAATGTTTCAAGAGAAGGAGTAGAAGGTGACTACATCATTATGGATGCTCCAGACTGGGCGATTGTAATTGCTGAAAAAGATGATAAATTTTTAATGGTAAAGCAGTGGAGACACGGAGAAGCCGCTCTAAGCATAGAGTTTCCTGGCGGCGTAATTGATAAGGGTGAAAGCCCGGAAGAAGCCGCCCGCAGGGAACTTGAAGAAGAAACCGGCTGCAAGGCCGCAAAACTTACAAAGCTTGGTCTTGTAAACCCTAACCCTGCCCTATTCAGTAACCACGTACACTTTTTCCTTGCAGAAGGGCTCGAAGCAACCGGAAAGCAAAGTCTTGACGAGGATGAATTTATAAACTGCATTGAATTAAGTAAGGAAGAAGTTCTGCAAGGAATGGGCACAGAAGCCTTTCCTCACGCTATTATGGGGATGGCGTTAAGTCTTTATATAAAGCATAATGGGGGAAGAATATAAAAAAACGGTGGTTTCGATACATCCGCTTCGCGGACACTCAACCACCGTTTTGCATTTAGCCTTTATTCGCCGTAAGTGCTGTATGACTTCTTTGGATCGTAGGTTCCGCTGCGGTATTCACCGGTAAGACTTGGAATCTTCATCTTCATACCAGGATGGATAAGATTTGGATCCTCAGGCTTTGGCATATTCTGCTTGTTAGCCTGATAAAGGTTTTCCCAAAGAAGAGGGTTGTTATAAACATAAGGACGACCAGAAATATTCCAGTAACAATCCTTTGTTTCTGCCCAAGGCTTAACAATATAGAATTCTGGAAGCGGTGTTACTTCTCTGATTCCATCAAGAGCAGCAAGACAAGCCTTTGCGTAAACATTTGCCTGTTCCCAGTCTTCACCCGCAAAAGAAGATTCAGCCTTTTCAAGGTTGTCCTTTGCAGAGGTATAAGCCATTGGATAGGTGTTTGGAGCATCAATCTTTTCTGCATAAGCCAGCTGATTTTTTGCCAGCTTAATATTATTTTCAGCTTCTCCACGAGCCATCATCATTTTGATATAAGCTTCTGAAAGTGCCGCATTTTCTTCTGCTTTCTTTGAATACTCAACAGCATCGTCATACTGTCCTGCATCAAGAGCAATTTCTGCCTTCTTAGTATACTCATCGGCAAGCTTCTGGAAGGTATTATTCTTGTAGCTTACTGCAAAAACAGAAGCGGTAAGTAAAGCAATTGTCAAAATAGAAATAAACTTTTTCATAATTACTTAGCCTCCGATTCATCAATTTCATCCTCAAGCTCCTCAGCTATATCAGCCTCGGCATCTTCAGGATCTTCATAATCATCTTCCTCAAGCAGAACAGCATCTTCGTCTTCAATACCTTCTACCTTTTCAGTAATAGGAGCTTTAACATCTGCTTCTTCTGCAAACTGTTCACTCTCTGCTACACGCTTTTTAGCCTCTTCAATTGCGGCCTGTGCGGCAGCACGTTTTTCTGAAACATCTTCGAAAAGGAATGAAAGCTTTTCTGCTGCTTCTCTGTACTTCTCTGTTGCTTTCTTTGCATTCTGCATTGCATAAAGTGAATCGCCTGTAGTAATAAGGTCTGTTGCTTCCTTATATTCAGCCTTACGTGCAACACCAGCCTTTACACTGTCTGCATCTCTTTTTGCATCCATTGCATTTTCGCGTTCTTCTTTTGCAATCTTTTTATATGCAACATTGATTACAGTATTGAAATCCTTCAAAGCATTTTCTGCATAAACAAAAACTGCCTTGTCGTAATCATCTGTATCAGCTTCAAAAGCAGCTTCTACTTTTTCGAGATTTGAAAGGCCACGATTATAGTCGTTTGGAGCATATTCATCGTAACCGTTTTCATCAACCTCATCCTTTGCTGCTACAGCCTTACTGTAATTTGCAAGAAGATTGTATCTGTCTATAATTGATTGTGCTGCGGCTTCAGGATCATCACTGTCTTTAAGTCCAGAAAGCAGATAGTCAAGTCTGTTCATCTGGTCCGGGCAGTTTTCTTCTGCACCTGCATCAATTGCAGCCTGTCTTGCATCATTTACCTGTGCCATAAGCTCTGCAAGCTTTGCAGCATCCGAAAGACTTTCATCAGCAATATTATCTGATATGTCTTCAACAGCATCTGTTATTTCAGAAACTTCTGGAGCTTCAGGAGTCTCTTCTTCTGCTGCAGGTTTTGAACCGCAGGAAATAAAAAACAGAAGTGTGAAAATAGAAAGAAGGATTATACTAACTTTCTTCATATTTACCTCACGTTTAGAATATATTATTTATAATTTTACTATAAAATTTCTAATCTTACAACGATAATTTAAAAAAGAAGAATTTCTAGATTGTGCATCTTCGTGAAAAAAAGCCCTAA
>CAMNGG010000098.1 GCA_946537975.1 uncultured Treponema sp.
AAAACTTACGAAGGAAAAATCATCGGAGTTTATCACCGTTTGAATGATGTTGAAGACAAATGGATTGTTGCCCTGGATGACAGGCCTTACTCAGACCAGGAAATTCTTGAAGCCATTTCTTTTCAGGAACAATATTTCATGGGTGAACTCTACAGATAAAATCCAGAAAAGCAGACCAGCCTATCCCCTTGCCTTCCATGCCGGATACCACTTTACAAACCAGCCGGTAAAAAGTCCCATTGCAAGTGGAACCAGATTATTCACTACAAGAAGGATATTTCCAAAGCCCGCTCTTCTTAAGAAGAAAGTCCAGATTGCAGTAAGAATATAAAGACATCCCCAGCTGGCAGCCAGAATATAATTAGCATTCATAAACAAAGGATTTTTATCGGCCTTGCTTCCCCCATAGCTGTACTTTACATAAGACGCACAAAGAGGCTCTTTTGTAAAACAGGATGTAATCCAGAAAAGCCCAAAAATCAGATAGCCTGCATTTGTTGCCACTTCTCCCCTGCCTGTAAAATGTGCAGCCGCAGATAAAAGTGCAACGGCCGCAATCGAAAGCTGATCCCAGATAATCAGCTTATGCTTTCTCATGATGAAAGGAACAAGTGCGCAAACTGCCATCGCCGCGATTGAACCAATTACAGGATTTATTGCAACCGCTACCCAGAAGGAAATCCATGGAAGCAGCATGCTTGTCATCGAAGGATTTTTCAGGCCTGCTTTTCCTGCACCAGCGCCATCATCATTATACTCTTCCCCGCTTCCAACTGCATCGCTGCCAAATATTTTATCCCAGTCCATCATCAAAGAAAAATCACCTGTCACGGAATAAAGCTTTTTTCCCAGTGCTTCAGCTCCTTCCATTTCTCCACGAGATATTGCTGCCCATACTTCAAAAGGAGTTTCAACTCTTGTTGTTGCCTTTAAGCTTCCATCTGTAAAAAGCTGGCTTCCCTCTTTTGTAAGAAGAATCTGATAGGTGTGGCCTGTATCGGTATAACACATTTCAAGAACCCGGTTTTTACCCTTAAAAGAATTCTTGTTATAAAGTGCTGCCATCTGGCGGGTAAAGGTAAGATCCTGAGCTTCTTTTTCGCCGGTCTCTTTGTTGATTCCCCAGTCAGCATCTGCCAGCTTTTCAAAAACATCTTTAGGATAAAGCAGAGTTTTAAGCTGATTAGAAACCTGGTCAGAGATTTTTCCATCAGCATATTCAGAGCCTGCCTTTTTCACAATTTCCAGATACTGATTAATTCTGTCGGAAAGTTCATCTACTCTGAACAATTCACCCTGACCACAGAAAATTGTTTCATAATTTCCTTTGCCCAAAAAGTGATCAAACATATTTGTTACAGAATCATAGTTTCCCTTTGCCGAATAAAAGCCGCAGGTAGAAATCAGAACATGATGAAGGTTTTTCATATCATATCTGGCATCGTGACCACCACTTCCAGTTTCGTTTGTATTTTCACTCATAAAAGGCAGGCTCATTGGAAGCTGGCGGTCTATAAGATTTTTCAGAATACCAGGAACATTAAAATAATAAAGAGGAAAGCTCCATACAACTAAATCAGCTTCAATTTCTTTTTCAATGATTGAAGCCATATCATCTTTAATGCAGCAGTGGCCCGGAGTATTTTTCCAGCAGGCAAAGCAGCCGCGGCAGGCAGAGATTTTTAAGGAAGCAACTTCAACCTCATCTACAGTTACAGGCTCTCTTTTTCCTTCGGCCTTTGACTTTACACCTTCTACAAAGCTCGCTGCCAGTCTGAGGGAATTACTTTTCTTACCTTTTGGGCTTCCGTTTATCAAAAGTATTTTCATATCAGCTGTCTCCTTTTCTGCTGCATTCATTTTATGATTTCATAATAAGGGCAGATGTTTCTGAGCACAAGAGGGCTTTTGGTAAGATGCATTTTTGGCGGGGTAAGATTGATTAATGAGGTGGTGAAATTTTCAACTGACATCATCACTCTTTTCCGTTATAATATTCCTGTCTGCCACCGGGTAGGAATGTGCCGGGATTTTACATCCCTATAACATTCAGCCACATCAGTAGGTCTTAGAAGATGGGCAATCTTTTGTAAGGAGAAGTCCATGAATTACATCTGGCCGCTTTTAATCATTATTTTTTCAAACACACTTTATCAGATTTGCGCAAAGGGAATTCCTGAGCAGATGAACACCTATGCAAGCATGACAATCACTTATGCTGTAGCAACGTTCTTTTCGGCTCTTGCATTCTTTGTCACCTCCAAAGGTGGAAATATCCTCAAAGAATTTTCCCACACAAACTGGGCTACAATAGTTCTTGGAATTGTGATTACCGGCCTTGAAGTGGGCTTTATTTTTGCCTACAAGGCCGGCTGGAAAGTAAATACGCTTTCTGTTACGACAAACGCAATTCTTGCTATCGTACTTATTGTTGTAGGCCTTATCGGCTATCACGAAGTAATCAGCTGGAGCAAGGTCCTGGGAGTTGCAATATGCCTTGTGGGATTGTATTTTATTAATAGAAAGTAAAAGGTGATTATATGTTCAGACCAATGAGAAGATTTAAGCAGCAGATTACAGACGCTGAATGCAAAGAGATTTTGAAAAACGAAAAACGCGGAGTTCTTTCACTCCTCGGTGATGACGGATATCCTTATGGACTTCCCCTCTCCCACTTTTATAGCGAAGAAGACAACAAGATTTATTTTCATGGCGCAAAGGAAGGCCACAAAATTGATGCCATCAAAAATTATGACAAGGCAAGCTTCTGTGTTTATGATTCAGGCTACCGAAAGGAAGGCGAATGGGCACTGAACATCAACAGTGTAATCGTCTTCGGAAAAATCCGCCTTGTGACAGATCCGGAACTGGCCCGCGAGATCTGCACAAAGCTTGTTCAGAAGTTTACAGACGACCAGGCCTATCTTGAAAAAGAACTCAAAAACGCCCTACCCCGTGTTCAGTGCCTTGAACTTGAAATTGAGCACATGACAGGCAAGCTTGTAAATGAGTCGTAAGGAGCATAAGAATGAAAGTAGCAGTAACTTATGAAAAAGAAACAGGAAATGTTTTTCAGCATTTTGGAAAAACTCAGTTTTTTAAGATTTATCAGATTGAAGACGGCAAAATCCTTTCTTCAGAAGTGATTGATAACGGCGGAAACGGACATCACGCCATTCCTCCATACTTAAAGAGCCTTGGAGTTGAAACACTGATTCTTGGAAACCGCGGACAGGGTGCCATCGAAGCCATTGCTGCCAGCGGATTAAAAGAAATGCCAGGAATCACAGGAAGTGCCGACGAAGCTGCAGAGCTTTTTGCAAAAGGCCAGCTCAAGCCAAACTTTGAAGCTAAGTGTAATCACCATGGTGAACATCATCAGTAAGGGGGACTGACAAATCAACTTCCCTCTTTCGATTTTAGTCTTTCCACGCCAGACGCATTTTAAGAAAGTCCTTCATGTCCTTGTAAAAGTCCATTGGCGGCGGAGTAATGTTAATCTGCTTAAGGGCTTCCTGCACCAGAGGATTTTTGTAGCAGCAGACTGCATTTGATGAAGCATAAAACAATACATCCAGCTGGATTTTGTAAGCTGCATCCTGAGTGGTACCCAGCATTTGTGCAAGTCTGTCGCGGAAGGCATAGGCCAGGTCATAATATTTCTTTTTGAAAATGGCAAGGCGTTCAACCGTAACATTTGTTTCTATAATCGGATTAAGATAAGAAACATAGCGCATATAATCCTGATTAGCATTTACGATTCCAGCCCAGACTTCGGTTATCACGTCCGGTGTAAAATTGTTGCCATCTGGAAAAGCCGAAAGTAATGCATTGTAATAAGTGGCCATTTTTTCTGAAGATATTTCAAGAAAGATTTCTTCTTTGGTCGTTACGTATTTATATAGGTTTGCTCGTGACCAGCCAAGTTTTTCGGCTATTGTTGTAAGGGTAATTTCTGAATAAGGGCAGCTTGCAAAAAGTTCTGCTGTTGCCTCTTTTATTTGAGAAAGTCTTTCTTCTTTGTGTTCGTCGCTTCTTGCGCGGATATAGTCTGCCATACCTAGAGAATAACACAGTAAACAATTTTTTGCAATAAGCAACTTTTTGTCACTAAAATCGCATTTTAGTGTTGACAAGTCACCGATTATACCATACACTTTAGTTAAGTGACACAACGTTACTAAGAACACAAGGAGAATATTATGAATCCAAATCTCGCAAAAATAGACAGAACAAATGAACATTACACTTTTGAATTAGCCCAAGGAGTAAAACGAACAACCGTAACCTTCCGCAATCATTTTGGGATTGAACTGGCAGGAGACCTCTACAGCCCAGAGAATGCAGCATCTGCAGGAAATGCGGCCCTGGCAATCTCCGGACCTTTTGGAGCAGTAAAGGAACAGTCTTCCGGCTTTTATGCAAACCAGATGGCTTCCCGCGGATACATCGCCCTGGCCTTTGATCCAAGCTACACAGGAGAATCTGGCGGTGAGCCCCGCTACATGAACAGCCCCGACATCAACACCGAAGATTTTATGGCGGCAGTAGATTTTCTTTCAACCCGCGACAACATTGACCCAGAAAAAATCGGAATCATAGGAATCTGCGGCTGGGGCGGCATGGCAATTAATACAGCGGCAATCGACACACGAATTAAGGCAACCGTTGCAAGCACCATGTACGATATGAGCCGTGTCACTGCCAACGGATATTTTGACAGCGCTAATAATGCAGAAGCCAGACACGAAGCCCGCAAGGCTCTTATGGCTCAGCGCATCAAAGATTTTAAAGCCGTCCAGGCTGGCGGTACTTATAAGCTTGGCGGTGGAGTTGTAGATCCACTTCCGGAAGATGCTCCCTATTTTGTAAAGGATTATTACGACTACTACAAAACTCCACGAGGCTATCACGAGCGAAGTCTTAATTCAAATGGCGGCTGGAATGTAACTGCTTCCACTTCCCTTTTGAACACAAAGCTTCTTGCTTATGCCGAAGAAATCCAGAGTGCCGTTATGGTTCTTCATGGCGAAAAAGCCCACTCCCGCTATTTTGGCGAAGATGCCTTTAAGCGTCTT
>CAMNGG010000099.1 GCA_946537975.1 uncultured Treponema sp.
CGGCTGAAAGCCGATAAAATGCTCCAGTGGAGCATTTTAAGCGAGTCTCCGAGCAGCTGTGCTGCGAAGGGGCAAGCATCTATAAAAAGACCCCGAAACAAGTTCGGGGTGACATGTCAATTATGCGCGGAAATCGATAATTTTACCGGCATGCCAGAGCTTTTCGAGATCATAAAAAGTTCTGGCAGACTCGGACATAAGGTGTACGACGATGGAGCCTAAATCAATAAGGTTCCAGTCGTCGCCGTCCGGGCTCTTGCGGTTTGTAAGATGAATCTCAAGATCGTTTTCCTTGATGTATTCCTTAATCTGTTTGTAGAGTCCCTGCCAGTGAGCAGAGCTTGTTACAGTTACAATCACAAAATAATCTGTCCAGCTATTAAGCCCACTGATATCTAAAAGAGTAACATCATTACCCTTTCCATCTTCCATTAATTTTGCAATTTCTTTTGCTTTTTCTTCCATTGTTTTCATAATTTACCACCTGTGCTTTTTTTGCACTTTACCTTCGCGACGGCTGAACATAACGTCCGTCAAAATCTTTTCCAAGAATAATCGTAAAGTCAACGCCCGCATCAAGGCTTGAACTTTCCGCTTCCTCTTCAGGAGTAGCTTCCCTGATATTTGAACATCGGATAAAGTCTCCGACAATTTTTGCAACTTCCATATTTCCAAGATGGTCAATAATTACAGTTTCCTCATAATCGTTTCTTGGTGCGTTTACAGGACTCAATACATCATAGCTTGCATTCTGGAAAAGAATTGCCGTATTACGGGCAAGCCCCTGAGTTGTTGTTCCGTTCTGAATTTCAAGAACGTAAACACGGCTTGTAAGAGTTCCATCTGTAGAAGCAAGAAGATTTGTTGTTGTCTTTACGGCTTCCTTGATGAACTCACCGTTGTTATCTGGCATCAAAAGCTGCTGTCCGTCTACACGGCGGAGCGAACCTGTGATTGTCTGTTTTATAATTGATTCCGAATCAACATCTGCAATCGCTTCAAAAAGAGTTGACTCTTCTTCTTCATTAAGATTTGTTTTTACAAAATCAAGATAGCGTTTTCTGTTTGTCTTCTGAAAAATAACAAATTTTTTGTCGTGAAGTCCGGTAATAAAAGCTGCCATAGCATTCTGATAGCGTTCCTGTACGTCTGCCTCAGTTTCTTCTTCAAGACGATAATGCAGATATGCATTAATTTTATCTCCATCAAGATTGATAGCTCCGGAAGGCAAAAGCCAGCGCTCTCCATCTTCCGAAATACAGTCAACAGGTTCTGAAATGAAAACCCTCATACCACCAAGATAATCTGAAATCTTAATAAAACTATCGAGCGTTAGTATAGCATAATAGGGAATTGTCATTCCTAAAAGTTTTTCCACTTCATTACGAAAAGCGGTTACTCCCGCATCGGAATAAACTTTTTCAAGCTTGTCTACACGACCAAGAGACTGATAGATTGCACCTGTGTGACCAGGAAGATTTACAAGAGCGGCTTTTTGCGAAGAAGGATTATAAATCAATACGCTGGAAAAAAGCATGCTTGAATCATCATCTTCGATAATAAAGAGGGTTCGCATAATCCCCTTTTCCTTGAGGGCATCTTCAACGGTATTTGTCTTAAGAGAAAAGGCAAATACAATAGAAAGGGCAACCGCGGTAATAATAATCAGGGCAATAAAAATTACCCCCTTCTGTTCGTCACGGATTTTTAGTTTTCCCATTTAATCTGCCCCTCCTCTTCCAGTTAATTTTTTATAATAATCATTCATTTCTCTTGTTCCGGGAGAAATCTCAATTCCATGGTTGATTAAATATTCATAATTTTCTTCGAGCACAGAATAAAGCATATCATCCAGACTCATTGCCAGAAGCTTTTCCCGATACTCCACAGTAGACTGAGGTCGGCCCGGCTCAATTTTATCCGCAAGAAAAAGACATTTTGTAAGGTCACACATTCCGATTTTTCCAGAAGTATGATTTGCTACCGCTTCAAGTATTTCCGGGTCATATACCTTAAAATGTTCTTTAAGCATTACTGCGGCGGCACGGCCGTGTAAAAGTGCGGGCTTTTTTCTATCAAAAGCTATAATCTCCTGACCATCGCGACCGGCAAGCTCAAGCAATTCTTCATCTGAAAAATCCTTGCACATGTCGTGACCTATTCCTGCAAGATACCCTTTACGGGCATCAAGACGATACTGACGACACATACGGGCACACAGTTCAGCCACACGAATTGAATGTTCGTAGCGCTTTTGTTTTACGTGAGCTTCTGTAAAAGCACGGATTTCTTCTGTCTTTGCAATATAATCAATCATAAAATACCACGTCACCCTGAACTTGTTTCAGGATCAGCATGACTTTATTTGTATAACTTATTTTCTATAATATAATCAAAAACTGCCGGTGGAACAAGATATCTAAAGCTTTTGCCCTCACTGATGCGGCGGCGGATATCTGTTGAAGAAACCGGCAGCATTGGAGATTCTACATAAATACAGGGATACTTAAAATTTTTCAAATCAAATTGAACAGAAAAATCTCCCTTGTAGTCGCCGCTTGGCTTATTTGCATAAAGACTTGATTCCATAGCCTTAACATCCGGATAGCGGTGAATGATAATGAGGTCGGCAAGTGCACTTACCTTTTCCGGGTTTCGCCATTTATCAAACTCTGCCGCAACCTCATCTCCCATCACAAAGGCCAGCTTTTTGCTGAGCTTGCCTTCGTATTTTTTTGTAAGATATTCGAGAGTGTCTGAGGTATAGGAAATGCCGCCCCTGTCAACCTCGCAGGTTTCGAGCTCGAAGTGGCCGTCCCCTTCCCGCTGGCAAAAATCCGAAATCATTTTCATGCGGTGTTCTGCGGAAATAATTTTTGAGGCATCCTTATGCGGAGGCTGATAAGTCGGAACAAAGAGAACTTTGTCGTAGCCGAGTTCCCGCACAATTGTGTCGGCCAGCATAGCATGCCCAACATGGAGAGGATTAAAGGTTCCGCCAAATACTGCTACTTTCATAAAACTGCCACGCCCCTTCTACTGTTCGCTTCCCGGGTACTGAACGTTATCATCATCGTCTTCAATATAGGCACGGTCTTTCATAAAGTCTGAACCAAACTGATTTTGATTTTCTGCTGCACCGTCGCCTGTTCCGGCATCGCCTGCCGCACCCGCAGAAGCATCGCGCTTTTCCTGCTTAGAAACAAGCTCCATAATCTGATGCTGGGCATCTTTCATGCCGCGGCCAGTGTGAACAGAAACCGGAATAACTACAGTGTCCGGTTCTGCGGCACGGATTTTTTCCTGCACTTCTACAGCGCGTTCAAAAGCACCTTCAACATCAATCTTGTTACACAAAACAATGCGTGGCTTTTCCATAAGATTATCAGAATAATTACGAAGCTCATTGCAGAGAGTGTCGTAGGCAGTAAGATAATTTTCGTCGCTGCAGTCAATCATAAAGATGAGGCAGGCGGTTCGTGTAATATGCTTAAGGAAGGTGTCGCCAAGACCAAGCCCCTCGCTGGCACCTTCAATGATTCCAGGAATATCTGCAATGATAATATCTGATTCGTCGTCTACGCGGAGCACACCAAGATTTGGAATGATTGTCGTAAAAGGATAAGGCGCAATCTTTGGGCGGGCGTTTGTAAAGAAAGTGAGGAGCGAAGATTTTCCGGCGTTAGGAAAGCCTACCAGACCTGCATCTGCCATAATGGAAAGCTCGAGTTTAAGAAAACGGGTTTCGCCCTTCTGTCCCGGGTTAGCCTGTTTTGGTGCCTGATTTGTAGAAGACTTAAAGTGAACGTTTCCCCAGCCGCCGTTACCGCCTTTGAGGAAGGTAAAGGATTCGTCGCCTTTGGCAGTTGAAAAGTCGTAAATGATTTCTTCGGTTTCGGCGTCGCGGATGGTTGTTCCCGGAGGAACAGGGATTACGCAGTCTTCGCCGTCTGCGCCATAGCGGTTCCAGCCCTGACCGTCGCCACCGTTTCGTGCTTTAAAGCAGTGCTTGTGACGGATATTCGCGAGGGTTCGCAGATTCCGCTTTACAGTAAAAATAACATCACCACCCTTACCGCCGTCTCCGCCGTTAGGACCACCGTGAGGAATATATTTTTCGCGTCGGAAAGCAACACAGCCGTTGCCACCGTTGCCCGAGCGAACTTCAATTGTCGCTTCATCTGCAAATCCAATCATAAATGTCTGTTACCATAAAAAAAGAGTTCCTTCAAAAAAACGAAACTCTCACGCTCTCCCGCAGAAAAAGCCTGTCGCCAACGGGAATGATGTTGTCGTCAGTCTTTTTCTGCTCCGAGCGTGACATTTACGAAGTCTTATAAAAAGACCTCTGTTTTTGTAACAGACATTTCTGACTGTTACACCCAAAAAAAAAGCCC
>CAMNGG010000100.1 GCA_946537975.1 uncultured Treponema sp.
AAATATAATCGCAAAATGGACATTGCCGTAAAGAAAGAAGAAGCCTTTCAGGATGGCTTTCAAGCCGGAATTGAGCAGAAAGCTTTTGAAGCTGCACGAAACTTATATGCTAACGATGTCTCTATAGAACTAATTGCAAAATATCTGAATATGTCGGTTGATAAGGTAAAAGAAATAGTTAGTAAGAACTAGAGGATTAAATCAAAAAAAATCCGGCAGGACTGAATACTTCAGAACTGCCGGATTTTTTTATTAAAGGAATGTCAGAATTGGATTATTCTTCAATTTCTTCGGCTTCGTGATACAATGAAGCTGTTGGGATTTCCCAGGTTCCCTTCAACTTGCTGCTAGCATAAACATTAGCATAGAAACCAAGCTTGCTCTGGCCCTTTGTTGCAGAGAAGTGAGCATCACTATCAGCAAGAGGGTTGTTCAATGAAATAGCTGTTGATGTAGCTTTAGCTGAAACTGCGGTATTATATGTCAAGTTATCTCCGTTCTTTGTTCTTACAGGATCTTCATCATAGAACTTTACATAATATGTATTTTTACCCTTTTCTGCTGCAGTAGCCCCTGTTTCCAATGATCGACCTGTAGAAATACCATCATATGCAACTACATCAATCCAGATAGAAACCTTATCTCCTACATTGTAAGATTTAGTTGTAAGAGTTGTGATTCCTGAACCAAGCTTTTCAGTACAAGTTGCAAGAGAATCTGCTGCATTTACTGCCTTACCATTCTTGTCACAGAAGTCACTTCCTTCGCTCATGTATTTAGCACCAACATTTTTGTAGTCTGAAACATAACCCTGAATCTGTCCATTTTGTGCAAAACGAACACCTGCAAGAGTGAAGTTATATGATTTATCATCATTCTGCTTAAGATTGAAAATATAACCGTATACTCCTGAACCATTTGCTGTAGTTTTGTCTGTGATTTCTGCTGTAATTTTACAGATACCATCTATGTGGTTCTGCTGCAAGGTTTCCCAGCCGCGGTTATACTTATCAGTTGTTTTATTTTCATGGTCAATAGAACACTTGTCACCGCTTACTTTAAGCATCTTGTACTCATCTTCAACTGATGCTTTACAACCTGCAAATCCGATTACTGCTGCAGTTGCAACTAATCCCAACAAAATTTTCTTTACCATTTTCATAGTAATTCTCCTGTTTTGTCCCGTGCGTGTGTTTTGGGGCACGGGGTAGTTTTTGTGCGAAAAAAAGGAACCTTAAAATCAGAGAGGGTTGGGTAAAAAAGAGGAATTTATTTTTAGAAGATGAGTTTTAGAGAGAAACCTGATTTTATGTAGTTGATTGCGGCCCCGCTTTTTCGAGATAAAAGATATATTTCGTCTGAATATTGATCTGTATAACAACTTCCCTTATCAGGGAATCCGATTGTAAAATCTGAAAATAATTGAACTGAAAGCTTTGAACAAATAATATAATTTCCTGATAACATAAACTTACATTTGGAGAAGAAGGAAGTGATATAATCGTAACACGAGTAAGGGTAGCCAGAAGTTTTTCCTGATCCATGATGATAATCAATTGCATATTGGTATCCCCAAGGAGATATTAGAAAACTAAACGCAATAAAAAATTTATTAACTGGAAAAAACTTTACTCCTGCCCCTGAGAAAAAAAATACAGATTGCCTGGAATAATCAATTTTATTTCCATATTTTTTTCCTTGAGTTCTTTGACCATAAAGGATAGAACCTTTGCCTGCTTCGAATTTGTTGTATAAATACTGAAAGTTTAGAAGAGGTATAATAGTTATTGCAGATGAACATTCTAGTTTATAAGCAAGTGATAATTCTGTAGTTAAATTAATAGTGCGTTCTATTGGATGTTTTGAACATTTATCAAATATTGCATCGCCAGTAAAATCATCAAAATCATACATATAAGAAGTTTCAAGTGGAAAAGAATAATCAAAGATGGCTGAAATCATAAAGTTTTTTATAAGAAACTCAGATTCAACTCCTATATTAAAAAGAGGCTTCTGTTCCCAGTTCAGTTGGCTTACAAGTGTCTGGGAGTTGTCATCATCATAAAGAAGTTCGGTGACTTCTCCGTAAGTAAAAGACATTCGAGGGGCCAGAGAAAAATGAAAATCAGTCTGACTAAAACAGAGTATAGGGAAGAGAAGTGACACTATTACAGCAAAAAAGCATTTTTTCATTTTATACTGTAATAATATAATGATTTGATATTTTATAAAAGTACAGTTTTGGAAAGATTTCCTGGTTGCTTGAGGTGGATTACTCTTTGTGTTACGTGAGTCTGTTGTGGCGGGGAAAAAAAATCACGTAACAGGGAGTAACTTGAGACTGGAAAAATCTTTGGGTTACGGGTACTTCTTGCGATTTTTATATGAACTCACGTAAATAAAAGAGATAAAACGTTTATTGTTAGAGTTCGAGCAGGGAATGTACGGGAGTTTCTTGTATTATTTTGAAAAACTCACGTAAAGGGGAAGTAGAGAGGCCTGAGGAGTCACTTGTTTTACGGGTATTTTGTTTGGCTTTTATGAAAACTCACGTAACGTAGAGTTACCCGGGCAGTGCATCCGTATTAAATAATCAGAAAACATGGCTTTCAGTTACACCTGTTCAGGCAGGGGAATGATTGGAAATCCTAATGACAAATAAGAATGAATTCATTATAATCTTGAGCAATATTTTATTGCAGATTGATTTCAATCTGCAAAACGGCTGAGTCAAGGCTTTAAGCGAAGCGTGCCTTGACCAGACGTATATAACGAGGAATTGACAGAATGAAAGCAATTGAACTTGAAAAGGCCTATGAGCCTAAATCCTTTGAGGACAGAATTTACAACGAATGGGAAAGCAAGGGCTATTTTAAGCCTGCCAGCGATGAGGCTTCTCCTGTACATGAGCAGT
The DNA here is from genome assembly GCA_946537975.1 of uncultured Treponema sp. Taxonomy (GTDB): domain Bacteria; phylum Spirochaetota; class Spirochaetia; order Treponematales; family Treponemataceae; genus Treponema_D. The sequence goes on from CAMNGG010000100.1 coordinate 2,915, forward strand.
ACAAGTGCCAGTGCGCAGACTGCAACAAGAAAACCAATACTTATTCTGTCGTCATTCCTCCTCCAAACGTAACCGGTGTGCTTCACATGGGACACGGTCTCAACAATACTCTCCAGGATATCGTAGTTCGCTATCACCGTATGAAGGGTGACAACACTCTCTGGCTTACAGGTACAGACCACGCCGGAATCGCAACTCAGAACGTAGTTGAACGTCAGCTTAAAAAAGAGGGTAAGACTCGTAACGACCTTGGCCGCGAAGCCTTTATTGAGCGCACCTGGAAGGTTAAGGAAGATCATCATGCAACTATCGTAAAACAGCAGAGAAAGCTTGGAAACTCTACAGACTGGGACCGCGAGCGCTTTACTTATGATGAAGGTCTTTCTGCCGCAGTTCGCGATGTTTTTGTAACTCTTTATGAACGCGGTCTTATGTACCGAGGTAAGCGCCTTGTAAACTGGTGTCCTCGTTGTGGTACTGCTCTTGCTGATGATGAAGTAGATCACGAAGATACTCAGGGGGCAATGTATCATATTTATTATGAGTATGCTGATGGTTCCGGCCGTATCGAGGTTGCAACAACCCGTCCTGAAACCTTCTTTGGTGATACTGCCGTTGCCGTAAATCCAACTGATGAGCGCTACACAGCTCTTGTTGGAAAAATGCTCAAGCTTCCACTTACAGGAAAAGAGATTCCAATCATTGCTGATGAATATGTAGACAAAGAGTTTGGAACCGGTATGGTAAAAATCACACCTGCTCATGACCCGAACGACTGGGAAGTTGGTCTCCGTCACAATCTAGAAGTTGTAAACCTTCTTACACCGGACGGCCGCATGAACGAAAACGTTCCTGAAAAATACCGCGGACTCAAGCCTGAGCAGGCCCGTGCCCTTGTAATAGAAGATTTGACAGCCGCAGGCCTTTTTAAGGGTGAAGAAAAAATGGTTCACTCTGTAGGTCACTGCTACCGCTGTAAGACTGTAGTTGAACCATACCTCAGCGACCAGTGGTTTGTAAAAATGAAGCCGATGGCAGACAAGGCTCTTGCCGCCTGGAAGGCAGGTGAGATTCAGTTCTTCCCACAGAAATGGGAAAACATTTATGAACACTGGCTGGTAAATATCCGCGACTGGTGTGTAAGCCGCCAGATCTGGTGGGGACACAGAATTCCTGTATGGTACTGTCAGAAGTGTGGTGAAGTTATCGTTAGCCGTACAGACCCAACCAAGTGCCCGAAATGTGGCTGCGGTGCAGAAGACCTCAAGCAGGATGAAGACGTACTCGACACCTGGTTCAGCTCATGGCTCTGGCCATTTTCTACTTTGGGCTGGCCACAGGAAACAGAAGACCTTAAAAACTTCTATCCTACAACTGCGTTAGTTACAGCTTACGATATTATCTTCTTCTGGGTAAGCCGTATGATTATGGCCGGTCTTGAATTTACAGGCAAGGCTCCTTTTCATGATATTTATATTCACGGACTTGTTCGCGATAAGCAGGGCCGCAAGATGTCTAAGTCTCTTGGAAACGGAATGGATCCTCTTGAGCTTATCGACATTTACGGTGCCGATGCCCTTAAGTTTACACTCGGCTTTATGTGTGCCCAGGGACAGGATGTTTTGATTGATAAGGATTCATTCAAGCTTGGATCTCGCTTCTGTAACAAAGTTTGGAACGCTTCTCGCTACCTTCTTGGAAATCTTGAAGGCCGTAATCTTGTTCCGGTTACAGATGCAGACCTTACAGAACTCGATAAGTGGATTTATGGCCGCCTGAACAATGCTGTTAAGACTGCCCGCGAAGCTCTGGATACCTACCGCTACAATGATGCAGCTGCTGCACTTATGGAATTCTTCTGGAATGAATTCTGCGACTGGTATGTTGAAGCTACAAAGATCAACTTCAAGAATGGTGATGATAAGGAAAAGGATCGCCAGGCTTCAGTATTGATGAACATTCTCGAAGAAAGCCTTCGTCTTCTTCATCCATATATTCCATTTGTTACAGAAGAGATTTATGGAAAGCTGCCGCTTGCTGAAATTGCTGAAAATAGAAAGAAGGTGGTTTTGATACGTCCTTCGGACTACTCAACCACCGGTGCTTGCATAGTTTCTACAAGCGAATACGTTGGCATGCTTATCAACGCTCCGTATCCTGAGCCAACCGCTGAACGTGAAAATGCCGAAATCGAAGAGCGCTTCGAAGCTCTCAAAGAGCTCATTGGTAAGGTTCGTGCTACAAAGGTAGACTGCGGAATTGACCCGGCAATCAAAATCAATATTGCAATT
>CAMNGG010000101.1 GCA_946537975.1 uncultured Treponema sp.
AATTAATAATATTTTTTTCATAAAATTATCTCCCATTTGATTCTTTTAATAGTTGAAATTTGAAAAATCAATGTACTTGTATAAGATAAAGCCCTCCGTACCGTCTAAAATCATGACTGAATCAATACTCTTACATGAGGAATTACTACACCATGCTGTTCAAAAATTTTTTCACGGATTTCTACAATAGATTTAAGAATGCTTTCAATATGCTCTCCATCACAAAGAGCTCTTCCAAGGTCGAGAGTAAATAAATTAATTTTTCGGTATTCTTGCATAATCAATATCTCCCTGTTTTATTCAGCCATTTTTCAGTTTCATCATATTTATTGAATCTTGGATTCCATTTTTCTCCCCAGATTGTCTGCATGTCATAAACATCAGGATTACTGGTCCATGGTTCCACAAAAATCAGAGAGTTATTTTCGTATACGCCGACATATAAGTGATTAAGAGTCAGAGAATGATTGCGTATGATAATGCAGTCATCAGCCTGTTCGGGGTATATAGCATCCCAAATCAATTTGAAACTGCAGGCATAATCAATACAGTTGACCTTGCCATCACGATTTACATCTTTTACATATTTCTGTGCAAGTTTGATTGTCACAATTATTTGATTATTTGTAGACTGACTTATGGTAAGCACATCTGCAGGTTTATCCCCCGGGGCCATAAGAAAAATCGGAAGAAAAATAAATAATAAACATACAGCAATTAATGCAAACCATTTTGCAGTGTGTTTTCGCAGAGCCTTATACGACATCCATTTTCCTGGATAAAGACTGTCCTGAACGTAGTTTTCAGATACATATTTCGAGAGACGCTGTTTGTCATAATCATTCATCTGATTATAGCAATTCCTGTACTGTCTTCCAATTTCGCAGGAAGTACATTCATCTTTTGTGCAGCGACCAAACTGAATTCTACAGATACAAGCGGAACGGCCTGCTGCAAGTTCACGAACAGCAAGATCATTGAAAGTTTCTTCACGATGAACAAATCTAAATTCATTCTCCATATTCATACCTCCGCCTTAGTAGTTATCAGGATTAATCAAATCTTTGTTTTCGTTTTTCTTTTGATTATCCCAAAACTTACTGTTCCTGAATCCCTGCCAGAAATAAGGATTCAAAACAATTCCAAAAACAACTGCAGCAGCGATAATGGCTAAAACACCTAAAAGAGTTTCCATAAGAGTCCTCCAGATGTTACTGAATATAAGAGAAAGTAATTCCCAAGCCACGGGAATGATTCAATTAATCATCATTGCTCGCAACATTCTTTCGTAATAGACGTAGTGCTTTTGCTTCAATCCTGCGGATCTTTTCCAGAGGAATATCAAAGGCAAAGCCAACTTCTTCAAGGGTATGACTATGTTCTTCGCCCAGCCCAAAACGCATTGATATTACTTTCTGTTCAAATGGTTCTAAAATTCCTACAATCTGGTTTAATTTTTCCTGTAATTTTACGAAATCATCATTGAAAATTTTCTTTTGATGAGTTGTTTCTGAAGACTTTGCGTGAACTGAAGCTCCAGAATCACACCCAGCAGGTAGTTCAAAATCTTCTCCAATTGTTGCGAATATATGTAATGAAATATTTAACTTTCTAACAGCTATACTCATTTCCATATTAGAAAAAACATGGATATTAGAAATTCCTTGTGAATCCAGTAAGATTTTTACACTGTAACGAAGCGGTTCTACACAAAGGACTACCGGAGAGAAACCTTGATTTATCATTTCACTGATTTTCAAAGAGATTTCATTAGAAAATAGTTTTCTTGTGACAGAATCAAACGCTATTTCTCTAGTTTCCGTTATATTATCAAACATATATTGAGATAATTTCTGCGAAAAAAAGAGTACTTTAATGTCATTATTGTTCTCATTAATTGAATCAATAACATCAGGTATGATTGCACATCTTACCTTGTTCACAAGAGATTGAATTTTTGCTCTTTCATATTTTGGTTCATTTGAAATAGTTTCCAAAATTGGAATCAGGTTTCGAATACTTACTTCTTCATCTAAAAGCGAACAAAGAACCAGTTTTACAACAGTCAGTGATGCATTTCTATATTTTTTTACTATCTGAGTACAGAGAAATTCATTTTCTTTTAGAACCTCATCCAATAATTCTCCAACATACTGAGTCGTAATTACTGACGAAAGGTTCTCCTTTATCGTTTCAGACAGATGAACTCTGATAATTCTTGAGAATGATAATACAACATATCCATTTTTCTCTGCTTCGGCTTTTCTTCCTTTTGTAATCCACAATCCTGGAGCTCCAAATACAGGCTCTTTTGCAGGCTTACCGCTCATTTCTGTTTTTACAGAGCCTGTATCTAAAATCAAAAATGAATTCTTTCTGAATTCAAACCTTCCAGATGAATATCCATTCACCTTTATCACGTACTCAAGAGGCTTAAGAGTTTTATTGTCTCTTACACGTACATTTGGAATAACAACACCGTATTTATCAAAGACATCCTCACGAATCAAGGGAATTGTTTTAAGAATTTCATTTAGGCATTTTTCTAAACACAAATCGCTACCAAGTTCCAATGTAAATAAATCAAGTTTTCTGTATTTTTCCATAATCTTTTCCTCCGTCATCTTTGCTAGTCACTAAATCCAATGCTTCTCTTGCCGAATTCTTTTTCTTCCTGCATTTTGCACAATTCATCAGTGATGTATGTTTCAGTTACCTTTTCCTGATTCATAAAACGGAGTCTGGAAGAAAGATTTCCAAAATCACCTGGAGTTGCGCTCTGAAACCTTGAAATTCTTCTGATATCTTCTTCATTAAAATCAAAGTGAGGGAAATACTTACCCAAAAGACTTTCTACACCTTCATCTTTCAAAGCTTTGAACTCCACCATAATATGAAAGCGCCTCTGCATTGCCTTATCCATAATGTTCCGAAGGTTCGTTGTACAGATTACAATTCCTTCAAACTTTTCCATTTGCGTTAGAAATTCATTTACCTGAGTAATCTCCCAGCTTTGAGACGCGTATGACCTTTCGCGAAAAAATGAATCTACTTCGTCAAAAAGAAGAATCTTTTTCTGTTCCTTTGCTTCTTCAAAGGCTTTTGCAATATTCTTTTCTGATTCACCGACATACATGCCGAGAATGTCCGAGGCATTTTTACAAAGGAGTTTTTTGCCAATTGCGTCCGCAATATAATGAGCAAGATTTGTTTTCCCGGTGCCGCTTAATCCATAAAAAAGAATACGAATGCCTTTTTCCTTCCCCTGCGATTCCATGTCATTAGTAATGGCATTCTGAACCATCTCGACTATTTCCTGAGCTGGAATTGAAGTATTTAAGACAGATAAATCATAAGAGGAATTAACAGATTTTTGCTCGTGAGAATCCAACTCATATGGATTTTCAATTATTGTAGATTCTTCTTTCTGCGACTCTGGCTTGTCATAAATCAGATGTAACAGATATTGATAATTCATAGCGTCACCTCCTCAAACAAAAGTTGACATTTCCGCCTGATGATATAGAATATAAAAGAGAATTGTTCCCAATGCACGGGAATGATTTAAGAGTACAATACCTTCAAAGGAGAATTGGAATGTATAAAACTTTTGGGAAGCATCCTTCAGAACAATTACAAAATATGTTTATGAGTCATCCATATCAAATACAAACACCGGAAAAAGCAAAAGTAATTTTTTTATCTCTTGATGCAAATTGGGATATAAATATTGAAAATGATTTTGTCTATTTCAACGAAACCCTTAGATATCTTTCAGATGGCGTAAAATATTGGGAAACAGAAAAAATACATACCCCTATGCTTAAAGATAATTACAATGGAGATGGAACAAGATACCACAAACAATTTAAAAAACTTGGTCTTACATCAGAAAATGCTAAAGATATTTGTTTCATGGAACTCTTGAACGTATGTACATACGGAAGTTCTACGAAGTCTGAAAATAAAAGCGAATATAAGAAACTTCTCCTTTGTGATAATAATAAGAATCATTTGCAAAGAATTAAACAATTGGCAGAAGATAAGGACAAATTAATTATAGTAGTTGGATCCACATCTACAGAAGAATACATAAGGAAATTAAAATTATTTGACCTGTCCGCTGAAAACATTATGGTTGTTAATCATTTTTCGTCTTCAGTCACAAATGAATATTTAGAAAATCTTGGAAAGACGATACGAAAGTTTTTAAATAAATCATAATTTGGAGTTTCTTATGGCCGTAGATTTCACAGAAAAAGCAAAACGATACCAGGCAATAGATGAAATAATTGCTAGTGGACGCAAACTCAAATGGAATCAGATAATCTCAGAACTGAATGATGTTTATGATATAAAAACAAGCCGTACTTCTTTTTTCCGGGATATTGAAGAACTGGAAGAAAAATATGGAGCCCCAATTGACACAGATTTTGAAACTAGCGGCTATTTTTATACAGATCCAAAATATCGTCTTCCACGCTTTTACACAGATGAAAATGCAGCAAAGGCCGCTAAACTTATCAAAACGCTGATGGACATGGTGAAGGAAAATCCTCTTTATAAAGAAGCTCAGGAGGTTTTTGAATCGCTCGCGATTGAAAATCATGATTTATCAATTGAAAATATAAAGATAAACAAAAAGCCTGAAAATGATAGAATTATTTTTGTTGGAGCGCCAAGTAAAGAAATTCCTGCTGAAACATGGCGTATTATAGATCAGGCTTTAATGGAAAACCGAGTTATCACTTTTGATTATCAGTCTCTTACAGATGATAAACCAAAACCCCGCCGAGTTCAGCCTTGGCAACTTATTTTCGATAACGGCAATTGGAATCTTCATGCTCTAGATGTTGTTAAAAATGGATGCCGTCGATATACCCTTAGCGAAATAAAAAATCTCAAACTAACAAAAGAGGTATTTACACTGCCTAAAAATTATGATTTTAGAAGAATGACACGAGGTTCATTTGGCTGTCTTTGCGACAAAAATTATGAAAACTATAAAATCCATCTTCATGGCTATCCCGCACGAGTAGCTCAAAAAAGTATTTGGGGTGAAAATCAAAGTATTGAAAAGGACAAAAAGCATCCTGGACCTAAAAACGA
>CAMNGG010000102.1 GCA_946537975.1 uncultured Treponema sp.
TCGAGTGAACTTGATGTTCCTGTTGGAATTATTAATGCCAGTCAGGGTGGCTCTCCGATTGCTTCCTGGCTCAGTCGTCAGGCCCTGGAAGAAATGGGCGACAAGAAAGAATATCTTAGTCAGATAGTTGAATATCTTGCTGAGGGACGGGCCGCTGCTAAGCAGAAGGAAATGGCCGAAGAACAGAAGGCCTGGAATGATGAGCTTTACGGGGCCGCTGCTGCACCTGAAAAAATGTACGATGAAGTTTGCGAGGAAGTTGACGGCTGGAAGACTGTTTCTGTGCCTGGTAACTTTGAGGTTTCGAGTGCGGGCTTTTACTGGTTCAAAAAAATTGTAGAATTGAATGCGGAGCAGGTTCAGCATTTTAATACTTTCAAGACCTGGCTTTGGATGGGAACTATTGTTGATGCTGATACGGCATGGGTAAACGGCGTGAAGGTTGGTGAAACTCCTTATTGTTATCCGCCGCGACGCTATCCGGTGCCGGCTGGTACTTTGCATGAGGGTAAAAATGTAATTGCTCTTCGTGTTCAGAAAAACAGTAAAAATGGGCCGCTCCGCTTCTTTACTGAAAAGCCTTACTACTTATTTACTGATAATACTTTTGTTGCGCCTTGTGCTTACAGAAATCTTGAGGAGCGCACGGAATCTTTGTATCCGCTTGATGGGGAAAGAATTGATTTGAGCGGCGAGTGGAAAATGAAGACTGATTCTCAGGTGCGCGATTGTCCTCCTGGTATGTTCTTTGAGTGGCTTCCTACTGCTCTATACAATTCTATGCTGGCACCTTGTTTTAAGCATGCAATTGCAGGCGCCCTCTGGTATCAGGGTGAGTCTGATGCGGGCAGATCTGCTGAATATAAGGACCTGCTGCTTAAGCTGATTGATTTGTGGCGTCACAAATTTGTTTACGGCTCAAAGGATTTGCCTTTTGTTCTGGTACAGCTTCCTAACTGGAGTGACGGCTGGAACGAAGATTCTGCAAGTAAGGACGGGGGCTGGGCAAATATCCGCCAGGTTCAGTCTGATGTTGCGGAAATTGCGGGACATACTGGTCTTGTTGTGGCAATTGATGCGGGTGAGTGGAACGACTTGCATCCGGAAAAGAAAAAGACTATTGGTTCTCGTGCTGCGAAGGAAGCGCTGCGTGTTGCCTACGGTAAAAACTTTATTTCAGCGTCGCCGAAGGCTGACCTCTGCGAGTTCAAGCATGGCCGCTTCCGTGTTCGCTTTGACTGCGGAAACTCTTCGCTTGTTGCCTGCAAGGTATTCGGTCAAAAAGCCGACCTCAATGTGGAAGGCAAAGATAAGGTTGTTTACGGCTTCAGTCTTTTGTGCAGCAAGAAGGGAAACGAAACTGTAATTGAAGCAGATGCTAAACTGATAGACGATTACACAGTAGAAGTTGATGTTCCTCGAGGTGTAGGCGACGTCCTCGAACTCCGCTACCTCTGGGCAGACAGCCCGGCTCCGGTAAACCTCTATTCACGAAATCAGCTGCCGGCTGCGCCGTTTAGGATAAAACAGTAAAAAAATTGGCCGGCTCACACCAGTGAGTCGGCTTTTATATGGATTGAGTTCTATACGAGTCGGCTCGCCGGCTCGCCTCTGAGGCATTCTTTCGATGAACCTAAAACGACCCGCTGTCGCAGCTCGTTTTTTAACGGTTCTTCGATTGTAGCCTACTCCTTACCATTCCAGCAGTAAGTACACAGCTTCTCATGCGGCAGTCCTGTTGAATCCAGCATGTCGTCGAGGCGGTGGAAGCGCAGGGTTGTGAAGTGCAGCTGCTTGCGGATTTCTTCTACCATCTTTGCGTATTCCGGGGTGTCCGGGTCGCAGTATTTCTGCAAAGTTTCTTCGCTCACATTGTCGCCTTCAAACTGCTTGATAACACGGCGGGTAATCAAATCCATTTCGCTCTTTGAACGGCTGAAGTTGAGATATTTACAGCCGTAAACAAGAGGAGGGCAGGCCGGGCGGATATGTACTTCCTTGGCACCGCTTCTGTAAAGATAGTCTGTAGTTTCGCGGAGCTGAGTTCCGCGAACAATCGAGTCATCAATCAAAAGAATCTTCTTGCCTTCAATCAGCTGCTGAATAGGAATCAGCTTCATATGTGCAACCTGATTTCTGATATCCTGATTTGTTGGCATGAAAGAACGTGACCAGGTTGGAGTGTATTTAATGAATGGGCGGGTGAATGGAATTCCGCTTTCGTTAGCGTAGCCTACCGCGTGGGCTGTTCCACTGTCCGGAACGCCCGCAACAGCATCAGGGTGAACATTGTCCTTATCGCGGCGGGCAAGGAAGCGGCCGCAGTTGTAGCGCATGGCCTCAACGTTAACGCCTTCGTAGCAGGCAGTCGGGTAACCATAGTAAATCCAGAGGAAGGTACAAATCTTCATCTCTTTACCAGGCTGCTGGAGAACTTCCATTTTATCTGCATTAAAGAAAACAATTTCTGCAGGACCAAGCTCGTGGTAATCCTTGTAGCCAAGATTCATATAAGCATAGTTTTCAAAGCTGGCACAGAAAGCGCCGTCCTTGTGACCAATTTCAACCGGGGTACGGCCAAGCTTGTCGCGGGCAGCATAAATACCATCGGCAGTCAAAATCAGCATGGAAATAGAACCCTTGATTTTTTCCTGAACAAACTTGATTCCCTCAACGATTGTGTCCTTGTGGTTGAGGAGGGCAACAATAAGCTCAGTCTGGTTGATTTCGCCGCCACTCATTTCCAGGAAGTGGGTATAGCCCGAGTTCAAAACTTCCTCAACAAGCTCGTCCTTATTAGTTACGATTCCGACAGTTGTAATTGCAAAGTTTCCAAGGTGAGAGTGCACAAGCAGAGGCTGTGGTTCAAAATCAGATATACAGCCGATTCCCATTTTGCCGTGCAGGTCTTCCATATCATTTTCGAATTTAGTTCTGAAAGGTGAGTTCTGAATATTGTGAATTGAGCGCGAAAAGTGGCCGTCCGGAGTAACCACAGCAATACCGCCGCGTCGTGTGCCAAGGTGGGAGTGATAGTCTACTCCGAAAAACAAATCCAACGAACAGTCTTCTTTTGAAGCAACGCCAAAAAATCCGCCCATTTCAAATCCTCTTATAAAAGCCGCGTCATCTGCGGTAAAAAATATGCGGATAGTATAGTGATTTAACGGATTTTTTGCAAATATAGGACAGGAGGGAGGAGCCCCTCCCTGCGCGCAAGCCTCCTTCCGCAAGCTAACGCTTGCTACCGGTGTTTCGCGCTACCCACCCAGCGGGGACACCCCGCAACGCCCCGTATTAAGCGTCTATCTGGAAGAGTACGCCTGCCATCGGTTTTGCACCTGCGAGTACAAACGACTGCTGTGCCACCGTCTGCTGAATCTGCTTCTGATACTGTTCAATGAGGGCCTGAGCCTGGTCATCACTGATGTCTGAAACAGATTCTTTCGGCTGATTTTTGATTGCAGAAATGCGGTCTATAAGTGAGTTTAAAATTCTGATTTTGCTGATTGAAACGCCCTGTTGTCCGTTGCCGGCCACAACACCGGAAACATGATCAAAGTGTGAGTAGAGAAGGGCCGAGCGGCTTACTGGAACATAAAGCTTTCCGGCGGCTCCGCTTGCACCAATAGCTCCGCTGTAAGAGTAAGCATTACTGAAATTTCCAATTGCACTTGTCATAAAAATCTCCAGTCCCTTCCACTTTTTAGATTTCTACTATATTTTTCGGAAGCTGGAGAAAAAAGATTAGAAAAAATATCTCTTTTAAAAACTGGTTGAAAAACTGGTTGAAATATTGTAAATTTAGTATTATTTTATAATGGTAAAGCTAAAAAATTGCTGCTCGCAATTTTTTTTAACTGCAAGTTTGTGTAACAAACTTGATTACTTTGCTATTTATCACCGGCGGCTCTGACCGGCCGCCTTACTCAGGAGGTGTCTATGGCTTTAACAATGAATCCATCGGGAATTAATACTTTTGATGTCGGCGCCTTTGATGCAAAAACTTATTTTGCAGAGCTTCTCCGTAAGGTAAAAGAAGGTGTTACGATCAACATAACTAAAAACGGAAAGGCTGTGGCAGTTTTGCAGGGAAAATCTGCTATTAAAAATGAAGCTGCCATGAATGCTCATAAAAGAATTCTTGCCCGCGCTCAAAGAATGGCAGAGCTTCGGGAAAAAGAGGGTGCTGCCGCTCTTAAAGCCTCAGACTTAAAGGAACTCAAAAATGAAGGCAGAAAATACTGATTTCTTTCCGTGTTTTGTTGCGGATACATCTTTTATGGCAGCTTATCTTTTAAATGGTTTTTGTGATGACGAAATGACAGGCTGTATAAAAGATATTGAATATGTTCTGGAAAATAACGGCCAGATTTACGTTCCGCCTCTTTTCTGGTATGAGATAGAAAATGTCCTCTTGTATAAAACCCGTTCTAAAAAGGACGGCCAGCTGAGTCTTACAACCACAGATGTTATGGACATCATGTACGACTTGAATTGTCTGCCCATAAATACCGACCTTCTTCCCGACGGTGAAATCCGCCAGCGAATCTTCGCCATGGCCCAGGAGCATGGTCTTTCCTATTACGACGCCTCTTACTTAGAACTTGCCCACCGCTTCAATCTTCCCCTTAAAACTTACGACGAAGACTTGAAGCGTGCAGTTAAAGAATAATTGTCATTGTCCGGCTTGACCGGACAATCTTTTTTATGCCCAGATAGCCCAGAGCAAAGCGGCTGCTGCGGCTGTTGTCAAAATTGTAAATGGTGCGGAGATTTTTAAGAAGCCAGGGAAGGTGATAGGGTGGCCTTCCTTTTTGAGGATTCCCATTGCAACAACATTAGCCGAAGCTCCGAATGGAGTGAGGTTTCCGCCCAGGCAGGAACCAATCAAAAGTGCGAACATCAAAAGTTCTTTCTGGATTCCAAGACCTGTGGCAAGTGAACCTGCAACCGGCAGCATTACGATGATGTAAGGAACATTATCAACAAAGCCAGAAATCAAAATAGAGAAGGCAAGAATCAAAATAAAGCCTGCGAACTTGCTGCCGCCTGTTACGTGAGCGAGCCATCCTGCAAAATCATCGAGAAGGCCAGTTTCGCTGATGGCGCCGACAACAACAAAGATTCCAATCAAAAAGGCGATTGTTTCCCAGTCCAGCTCTTTTACAAGCTGCCAGATCTCTGAAGCCGACTTTTTCTGTGAAAGACGATACCAGAGAAGCCCCAGCAGACCAAGCCCAAGTACAAAGCAGCCCGAGCTGTAGCCCAGCTCCGGAGTAAGGAAAGAAATTACAGCAAGTCCTGCAATCATAATCAAAAGCAGCCAGAGCGGCAGGTAAGAAATTACCGGCTCTTTATCTACACTGGCTTTTTCTTTTGCCTTGCTGAAGAAGCAATAAAAGAAAAAACAGCCTACAATAAGACCCGCCTGAATAAAGAAGAAGATGGAAATCTTTCCTTGATGTACGAAAAAGTCGTTGAAAGTGTAATGTGCGTAGCTTGCAAAAATCATGCTTGGAGGATCACCAACCAATGTTGCAGTTCCTTCCAGGTTTGACATAAGGGCAAGACCAATCATAAATGGAACCGGATTGAGCTTGAGCTTTTTAGAAAGAGCAAGGGCAATTGGAGCCATTACAAGAACAGTTGCTACATTTTCTACGAAAATAGAAATGATGCCGGTCATCGCAAGAATCAGAATAACGGCAATTCCTGTGCTTGGTGAAACTGTAACAAGTGCGTCGGCGATTCTTGCCGGAACGCGGGAGTAAATAAAGAGGGCCGCAATAATCATAGAGCCCACGTAAATCATAAGAATATTCCAGTTGATGAGCTCGAGGAAGATGTGGTGGGCGAGGGCTGGTGCACCACTCAGCGGCTCAAAAACATTTCCTGCGAGCGCTCCCCCTTGAGCTAAAAAGCCGAGAACAATAACAGCAAGCGCCGCCACACTAGTCATCCACACTTTCTTTTCCTGAAAAATAATTACCAGAAGGTACATCACAAGAGCGATGCCCAGAATAATCCATTTGATATCAAAATTCATAAAATCAGTTTATCGTATTTTTATGCTTCTGTCATTCATAAATAGGTTTTAATGTGGTATGAAAATTTAATAATGTGTTATAATAAAGTTTATGGCAGCAGAAAATACAGAACTTCCGTCTAAGGAACAACTTCAAAGATTAAAGTCATTACAGGGAACCGATAAAGGTCTTTTTAAATTAGCCTGCTTTTCTGTAATAGAAGGCTATATGCGCGAAAAGCTTGGAAAGCAGAATGATTTTGCAATCTCCTTTCCAAAGCTTCTGGATATGTTTAAAGCACGATATTCATCAAATACTCCGCGTGAATACATGCTGATTAAAGACCTTATTAAAAATCATCAGGGAACGAATCCTGTGCGCCATCGTTTTGCCAATTGTTCAGACGAAGAGGCAATTGGTGCGATTTATCTTTTTAATGAATTTGCAAAAACTTATAAGCTGCCTAACCAGACCGAAATTGAAAAGATGTCAAAGGCTCTTGATATCTGGCTGACTCGAAAATCTCCTGTTGAAACTGCGGCCGAACTGGAAAAGGCAATTAAGCAGATAAAAAGTCTTTCAGAGCAGAATAATGATATGCTCGAAAAAGTAACTAAGCTTGGACAGCTTCAGACTCAGCTGGATGCCATGTCTTCAAAACTGAAAGCGCTTCAGTTTGATTATGACCAGCAGATTACTTCCAGCAAAAAGGATAAGGAAAGAATTGACCAGCTTCGCAAGGCTAAGAATGAAGAAGAGCAGAAGAATCTTAAAGTACAGAAAGAACTGCAGACCCAGCTGGAAAAACTTTCTGATGCCGAAGACTATATTCAGAATCTTAACCGCATGACCTCTTACACAAGAACCCGTTATGATTTTGAGCAGTCACTGGTTCATCTTACAAAAGAGCAGGAGTCGATTGTAAATCAGGTAAAGTTCAATCGTGACTTTTTGATTAAAGGAAGTGCCGGAACCGGAAAGTCTCTTGTGCTTTTAAAGACTCTGGAAAAACTTCTGGCAGAACAAACCGGCTCTCTTTTTGAGGCTGACAGAAATAAATCTATAAAACTTATAACCTTTACTCACAGTCTGGAAAAGTATAACCGCTATATTGCTTCCCTTATGAAGATTGGAGAAATCCAGTTTGCCGAAAAAGGAAATCTCATTACCACTTCAGAAGCCTATATTTCAAAAATTATAAAGGCTGCCTTCCCGGAAAAAAATCTAACTTACCTTATGGAAAAAGTTGAAATTGAAGGGCTTGAAGATATAAGGCTGAATCCTCTTGAAAAAGATATCTGGACTGAGCTGGATAAATTTATTCTTCCAAAATGCATTACAAAAAAAGAATACTGTGAAGAAATGATTGCCCGTACGGGAATGAGAAAGGCACAGAATGAAGCAAGCCGCAAAAAAATCTGGGATTATGTTGAAAAGATTTTTGAGGTCTGGGAAAAGTCAGCCGAATGGTATTCTGCCTTTGCCGCTTATAAACTTGCCACTATGGACTTTAAGGTTCCGGATGAGCTTTGTGTAGATTATCTTTTTGTTGATGAAGCTCAGGATTTAACTGCGGCGACTCTAAGGATTTTGAAGAGTTCTGTGCGCGAGGCTGTGATTCTTGCCGGCGATAATGACCAGTCAATTTTCCAGCCGGGCTTTACCTGGAGCAGGGCAGGTCTTGATGTTTCGGGTGCAACAAGAATTTTGAATATAAACTTCTGAAGCACAAATCAGATTAACCAGCTTGCAGAAAAGTACCGCGCTCTCATAAAAGGAAGCGATACAGAAAACCGTCCGGAAACCTTCAGACTTGGTCCTCCTGTTGAACTGCATGAAAGCAAGAATGAGGATGAAGGCTTTATGCAGATGATTGAAACGGTAAAGCTTTGCATTGAAACTCTGGGCTACGAAAGTGAAAACATCTGCCTTATAGCCCCTCAAAGAAAGCAGCTGGATAAACTTAAAGTAATGCTAAAGGAAGAATTTGATCTGGAAAGCAGTCTTGTAAGCGAAGGTACATTTGATTTTGCGCAGCAGGGAATTATTCGTCTTGCAACAACTCAGAGCTGCAAGGGGCTGGACTTTCCGGTTGTGCTATTTTACATTGACCACCGTGCTCATTATCTTGATGTTTTTGACGAAGAGGTTTCTGACAAAATCAACCGCAACATGATTTACACTGTCCTCACCCGTAGTATAGAATTGCTGCATGTATTCATGCCGGAAAAAGTTTCCGAAGGTCCGGTCGGAGATTTGAAGAGGATTATGAAGGACTGATTCTTTTTGTTAGTCTTATGATTTAGAATTCTGTTTTATTTCTTCATAGTTTTCGCCAACTGTATTCCAGTAATTCCATAAACAGTAATCAATAAGTTTCATAACAGTCCATTTTGGATGAGTGGGATCTTGATTTATGTTATCTATTGTTTTATTAATAGTTTTTTCATAATCAAAATAGAACTGATATATTTCAGATAAACACTTTATCCTATGTTTGCTTTTTCCACGCAAGCCTCCTGCTCCAGAAATTTCTGGATTATTATCAACGTTTGAGAACAGTGATAATACATTACAGACATTTGAATCGTAAGCAACAATACATCCTGTTGTTCCTAAAAGAATCTTTGTAATAAGAGCACTTGAAACTTTTAGAAAAGCCTTTTCTTTCTTTTTATCTTCATTGTCATTTGGGGTATAATCTTCATGGTATTGATAAAGAATAACAGCAATTCTTTCATATAAAGTATTAATTAATTTTACGTGAGTCTCTATATCATTTTTATTTATTGATATTTTACGCAAGCCATTGTATTCTTTCCTGGAAATTTCTGTAACTACCTCTTTTAGAATACGCCATGTATGCTTCATTATGAATGAGCCTCTTGCAACCATTCCCCAATTTGCAAGATATATAAAAAGTTCTTTTTCTCTGTAATCAATTTCTGCAGGAGTTAGTTTATGATTATTATTAAATGCATTCTGGCAATCATACCATGCCCATGCACGATTTAGTTCATTAAAATTTTTAATTTCTTTTGTACATTCGAGGAATTTTTTGATATTAAATTTTAAGGCTTCTGATGGTATCTTTTTATTTCTGCTCATAATAATTAATTGTATCACATCTTTTGAATTTATTTAATGATGTAAGCCATTCTCTTAAACTCCTTCTCCAGCATCTGCATTGTGTTGTCGTAGTTTTCTATAAGAATGCGTTTTTGAACTGTAAGATCAAAACTTCTGTTGTTCAAATTTTTATCATTGCTTGTGATAAATAATTTGAATGATTCTTCATGCTTTGAAATATTCAAATTCAAATTATAGTAAGCGGCAAGTTCTTTTATTTTCTTTGCTGCTTTTTCAATCAACTGTTCATGAGAATTTGTATTTTTGATTTTTTGCAGCATTCTGTTTCTTGCGTTGTAGGTAATGTCATTAAGATTTTCTTTTTCCTTTTCTTTAAGTCTGTCCTTAAGAGTTTTTCCTTTTATAAAGGCTGCATATTCTTTTGTAAGATTTATGAAATTATTTTTCAGATATTCAAAATATGCTTCAATCAAATGAGTTTCAGAATCTGGAAAAAAGAGATAGAGGTTGAGATCAGGTGCCAGAAATTCAATTCCATTTTTTACCTGAATAAAGAAAAGCTTTTCCTGTCCCGGATGAAAAAGTTTTGTTGAATAAAGCAGTACAGAAAATGTTCCTGCCGCAGAATAAAGAGCTCTTTTATCTTTTGTGATTTCTTTTAATGAGGAAATCAGCTTTTGAGAGTTTTCTATAAAATCAGAAGGAAGATCCTTTTCTGCTGCAAGAATAAGATTGCTGCCAAGATTTTCGCCTGAGTCGCAGTTTTTTTCAAACAGTAATTTAAGCTGCGTTAGAGAAATATCTTCAGACGAAGAGGCTGCCTTTAATAATTGCTCTTTGTTTTTTTCGTAATTTATTTTCCAGAAGACAGGGCCCTTTATCGAGAATAAAGAAAAGGTATTTACCATAGAAGCCCATAACTCCTGATTCTCCTCAGAATTTATTCGATTAAGAATTTTCTGGTTTTCTTCAAAATGAGGCGCAATGGAGCCTGATTCTGTCAGCACTTTATATCCGTTGATTTTATAAAGTTCTCTGCCATCTGCAATCTTCAGACTTTTTAAGGTAATTTTATTTTTACTAAGATACTTTTCAAAAATCATTAATTCCAGAGGACCTGGCTTTCCTGAAAGTGTAACCTGGTAATCCTGCAGTGAGATACAGTTTTTTTGTGACATACAATATTCTATTCCGCCAAAGCGTAAAAGCTCTTCTGAAGAAATTTTGATATTAGGCATTCCTAAGGCTCCTGTGGTTTTCCGTCAAGCGGAAACCAGTAGGGAGGACTAAAAGTAGTCAGCCCGCTTTCTTCGTCATCACTGTAATCATAAACAAAGCAGCGGAACCAGGTGTGCAGACTAAGCATAAAGAGTGCAACCGGATCGTTTTTTTCAGCAGCTTTTTCCAGATAGGAATCGGAGATATCAAAATTCTGTTCAATGAAAATTTCCGAATCATTTACCTTTGAATCCTTGCAGAGACCTTCATTATAGAGAACGCCCAGAACGAGACTTGCGCGAGAATTGCCCTGATCAGATAGTTTTTTAAGGGCTGCAAGATTCGCCTTAACTTCATCTTCATCTGTAGAAAGCTCTGTCTGGATTCCGATAAAATCAGCCAGACATTCCTGGTTGCCGTCATCAGCTCTTTTCTTAAGCTCTTTAAGAAGCTTTTCCTCTTCATCGTACCAGCTGAAAAGAATGTTGACAGAATTGATTGTCATAAATGCCTCCTGTGTTATTAAAAAAAATGATTAAAGTAAAAAAAAGAATAATTGAAATATATTTGCCGAGACCATTTTAAATGAAAAGAATTTTTAAAAATTTTTCAAATTTTTTCATTTTTTTTTGAATTAAGCGATACGGTTGTATGGTGTAAATGTAATTTTATTAAAAAATTCTTTTATTTTTTTTTAAATTCTTTAAAAACTTTGGACTCCAAAAAAATATATTTTAATGTATTGATTTGAGGAGTGAATTATGGATGATGAGATGGACATAGCAGACTTTTTTGAATATGCAAAAGGTGTTGCGCGAAAACGCTTTAATGATATAAACAAAAAGTCTCTGGAAATGATAGAAGACTACATTACAGGGGGCTATAAGAAAAGTCTTGAAAAACTTCTTATTTATCTTGGTCCGGAGCGAGCGGAAAAAGTTCTGAAAAAAATGCCTGAAGAGCTTCGTGACGAAATCAAAGCCCAGCTTGAGTCAGATACAAATACCCGTACTTCGCCGGAGGTTGTTGTAGATGCTGCTTATGTTTATAAAAAAGCGGGCTGGTACGGCAGGACTATGGCAGAGGAGGTTATAGAAAATCTTTCGCCTCTGGAAATTTCTGCACTCAATTATTATCAGGATGATTTTTTTGAGGCAAATCCTATTCTTCAAATGAATATCGAAAACTTTTCAATTTCATTTAATGAATTGAGTTGCCTTGATGACAGGTCCATTCAAAGACTTTTGCGGGAAGTTGATATGGATGTTATAGCGTTTGCTTTGAAAAAAGCAGATGAAAAAATTAAGCAGAAAATTTTTCGGAATATGACGTCAAGAGCTGCTTCTCTGTTAAGAGAAAATATTGAGTTTATGGGGCCTGTAAGCCAGATATATATTGAAGAAGCCCAATGTAAAATCATTAAAGCAGCCTTAAAGCTGGAAAAAGATGGAGAAATAAAAATCAGTAAGGATTATTAAGAGAGAGGGTAAATGACAGAATATTTTTACAGAAAAATTGGAAGCCCGGATTTTGAATTTTCCGCACAGCCAAAAGTAATTCTTCCGGTATGGCTTCCCAATAAGTTCTATCCTCAAGCACAATATTACAACAATGCTATAGGGGAAGTGGAAGCTTATGATGGAAACTATAATGCATTTGTTGCAGCAAATCAAAACCTTCTTCCAGAGGAAGTTGTTCGAACTCCTTTTCTTCCCAAACTATCGATAGTTAGTTATGATCCACTGCGACAATATGAGAACAATTCTGATTTTTGTATTGAAGATTTTGATTTTATGCAGATGTCTGCTTATCTGGAACATAGATATGCCAGACAGCGTTATGAATTTGACAGGGCAAATCTAAAGGATGAAAATAAACTGAGTAAAGCAGTTTTTGGACTTTATCTGGAAACTAATATTGAAGACCTTACTTTTAGGATCCATGTACAGACTCTTTTTGGAAAAGACTTACAATATGATTGTTATCTTTTGTTTGATTTACAAAAGGGTAAGGTGCTTCCTTACAGTTATGATAATCTGACTCGTGAAAAGTGGAAGTATTCTAAAGAAAGCTATCATTTCTTCAATATGTATCTTAAAGGTTTTCAAGAACGCTATATACCGCAGAATCTTACTGATCATATTTTTTATTCATTTCTAAAGATAGTTTCTTCTTTTACAAATATCAGTTATGAAAGACTATGCCAGCGTTATCGTAACAGTCCCAGTAAACGTTGTCTCTTTGAAATGTACAGACTTACTATGCTGCCTTATGAGCCGGGGCTTTGGACTGTTCTTAATAATCCTAATCTTAAAACAAGATTAAAATCATTTAATTATACAAGAAGTGATTCGTCTATTTTCAAAAAAGTCTGCAGCTATTTAGAAATCAGAAATACAAGGACTCTACGACGTACTTTTGCCAGACGGCCGAATATAATTACAGTATTTGTGAATTTAATGGACTGCGGTTTTACGGATATCAATCTTTATAACCGCGTTAGTGAAGATGAAGATTTTTGTAAGGTCTTCCAGTCAATTGATGAGTCTATCACGTTTTTTACCCGTTATTGCATTGAAAGGCGGGGAGAGAAAGCAACGTTAAATATACTTTTAAAAGGTGACAATGACATGAACTTTACAGATGCCCTGGATATGTTTTACCGCTATTTCTATAAACTTCCGGAAAGTCTTATCAAGGATATTCTTTATGATGGCTTTACAATAAAAAATCATGATGCTCTGGCAGAAATATCTTACCAGTGCCAGCATAAAAATAAAGTATTCAAATATTCTCTGGCACAAGAGACTCTCTGCGACAGCATCAGCGGTTATGATTTTATTCTTCCAAAAGACAGCTATCAGCTTTGCGAAATAGGATGCAGTCTTCATAACTGTGTTGCTTCTTATGATGAAAGTATGCTGAAAAAACAATGTACAATTGTTTGCGCTAAAAAAGAAGGGAAATATAAAATCTGTATTGAGTTATGGGGTAAGAATGTAATTCAGGAACTGGGTGATAAAAACAAAATGCCATCTGAAGAGGAAAAGAAAATCCTCGACGAATGGCATTTAAGACATGGTCTTATTGGTATTTAATAACATGATATGCTGCACGCTTGCGTGTCAGCAATCTTTACTATGATTTGTGCCGCAGGCAAGCGAAGTGAGCCTGTCAGCACGAAATTAGTTTATCAGGCGCGCAGCGTCCTGATATGTTGCTGATATGCTGCACGCTTGCGTGTCAGTAAGTCTTTACTATGATTTGTACTGCAGGCAAGCGAAGCGAGCCTGTCAGCACGAAATTAGTTTATCAGGCGCGCAGCGTCCTGATATGTTGCTGATATGCTGCACGCTTGCGTGTCAGCATGATCAGACGTTGAACTTAAAGAAGAGAACGTCACCGTCCTGAACTACATATTCCTTACCTTCCTGGCGGTACTTGCCGGCTGCCTTAATTGCAGCTTCGTCCTTGTACTGGCGGAGGTCGTCGATAGTGTAGGCTTCGGCCTTGATAAAGCCTTTTTCAAAGTCTGTGTGGATTACGCCGGCAGCGCGTGGAGCCTTGTCGCCTGCGTGAATTGTCCAGGCGCGGCACTCATCAGGGCCGCCTGTAAAGAAGGTGCGCAGTCCCATAAGGTGATAAGTTTTGCGGGCGAGGGTAGCAAGTCCGCTTTCCTTAAGACCAACGCTGTCCATAAAGTCTTTGCGGTCTGCAGGGTCAGTAATTTCTGCAAGGTCTGCTTCGAACTTACCGCAGATTACAACAACCTCGCTGTGCTCTTCGTCGGCGTATTTTTTTACAACTTCAACATATTTATTTGTCTGTGCTTCGATAGAATCTTCATCAACGTTTGCTACATAGATTGTAGGCTTCATTGTAAGCAGGAACATGTCGTAGAGGGCGTTCTTTTCGTCGTCTGTGAGGTCTGCTGTGCGGGCACATTTTCCGTCCTGGAGCAGCGGCTTGATTTTTGCAACGGCGGAAATCCAAGGTGCGTATTTCTTTTCCTCTTCCTTTCCAAGAGAGCGGATTGCGCGGGTAACCTTGTCCTGGCGGGCTTCGATTGTGTTCAAGTCTGCCTGACAGAGCTCCCAGTTAATAGTAAGAATATCGCTTTCAGGGTCGATAGGAGCAGCTTCGTTTGCATTGTCGCGAACGTGCATAATGTCGGGGTTATCAAAACAGCGAACAACGTGAGCAATAACAGAACACTCGCGGATGTTTGCAAGGAACTTGTTTCCAAGACCTTCGCCGTTGCTTGCACCCTTAATCAGACCTGCAATATCAACAAACTTTACGCTTGCAGGAGTCTTCTTTTTTGGGTTATGAATCGAAGCCAGAAAGTCCAGTCGCTCGTCAGGCAAATCAACAATACCGATGTTAGGGTCGATTGTACAGAATGGAAAATTCTCTGCCGCAGCAGGTGCCGCTGTCAGAGCCGAAAAAATAGTAGACTTTCCAACGTTTGGAAGTCCAACAATACCACATTCAAGTGCCATATTTATACTCCATGTTAGCTGTAAGCTATTAGCTTTTAGCAGTTAGGAGGGCGGAGCCCCG
Organism: uncultured Treponema sp.; assembly: GCA_946537975.1. Lineage (GTDB taxonomy): Bacteria > Spirochaetota > Spirochaetia > Treponematales > Treponemataceae > Treponema_D. Next base: position 14,901 of record CAMNGG010000102.1, read on the forward strand.
CCCTTCGCGCAAGCCTCCTCGCTACGCTGTGGTGTCTTGCGCTACCCACCCTGCGGGCTCAAACGCCGCCCGCAACGCCTGCTTATTAATTCATCACAGCCTTCGCCAATTGATCTGCACAACTAGTACTCTTAAAGCCGCAGGTGTTGCCCTTGAGCTTTGCCGCAATTTCGTCTGCTGTCATGCCGTCGCAGAGCTTAGAAATTGCCTTAAGGTTGCCGTTGCAGCCGCCTTCAAAGCTGATGTTTGTGATTTTACCACTCTCGTCCTTATCAAAAGTAATGGAGCGCGAACACACGCCCTGAGTTTTGTAAGTTATAGTCATGATTTTAATATAATGTAATGGAAGACTTTTAACAATAGAAATGGAGAATGTAAAAAATCTGAAGTGCTCCCGTGGGAAAATACATCAGGCTGCGGGCGAGCTAGTTTTTTGTGTTAACAATCCTGCGGTTTTTGCAGGCAAAAATCCTCGGATTGTTTTCGATGGCTAAGCGCCAAAACTCCTCGATGCAGCCTGATATCTTTTCCCACTCCGCACTTCAGATTTTTAAAAATTTATTGTGAGTTTATAATTCTTCCAAATCTTCCAGTTCTTCGATATCTTCAATTTCTTCATATGGAGTTGTTGCGTTTAAGAGATTTTCAACCCACATATCAACATCTTCATAAATGTAATTATTATAATTGATAACAACCTTGCTGAAGTCTATCGAAAGCATTCCCTGGAAAACCTGCTGCTCTTTTAAAAGCTGGTCAAAATCTTCTATTACAAACTTTGTAATCTTAGGGTCCAGCTCTCCCTTGTCGGTCATGTCTTTTATAATAGAGAGAATCTTTTCCTTATTGAATTCGCCCTTGTAGCTGCGGCTGTCGTGCAGGGCACTCGTGATGTCCGCTACTGTGAGAATCCTTTGTATCAGTGTAAGGTCTTTTCCTTCTACATTGCACGGATAGCCCTGGCCGTTGAGCTTTTCGTGGTGGCGGTAAACTGTTTCGAGAATCTCATCATCAACAAAGCCGCTGAGAATGCGTTTTGAATGATTTACATGATGACGCATTATACCCATATCTTCCGGCGAAAGCTTGCCCGGGAATTCCAGAATGCGCTGAGGTGTTGCCATCTTTCCGATGTCGTGAAGAAAGGCGCTGTTGTAAAGAGTTGTTAAATCTTCGCTGTTGAGGTTGAGGCGCAGACCAAGTGAAAGGGCGTAACTTGAAGTATTGATGGAATGCTTCATCGTTGTGGTGCTTTTAAAATCCAGCAGATGAATCAGCATCTTTTCAAGCATACGGTTTTCTTCTGGAGAAAGCTGAATTGTGGAAACCAGCTTTGTAATTTCATCAAAATGAGTTCC
>CAMNGG010000103.1 GCA_946537975.1 uncultured Treponema sp.
TCACGCCGAAGCACCAGATCCTAAGTCTGGCGTGTCTGCCAATTCCACCACTCCCGCGGGTGATTTCTCATTCAAGTCTTGCGACTACGGGAAATTAGAATATAGAAAACTTTGATTTATGTCAATAGTATGTTATAATATTTCATATGGAATTGGATAAAAAGTTTATAGCAAAAATGACACGGGTTTATGGTCTCATAGTAATATTTTCAAACGTAATCGCTGTACTTGTGCCGCAACTCATTTCAATTCCCGTTCTGGACGAACAAAACAATCAGAAATGGGAGGCTTTTCTCAGTAACAACAATCTTGCCTCAATAGCAATGATTTTTGCTTTTCTTATTCCAACTGTTGTTTGTATTGTTTATTCAATACGTATCTTCAAATCAGATGAAAAAATTGTAAAAAACATTGCTGAAATCCCCTCTGTTTTTTCATTATCCTCAGTAATTGGCTGGAATGTATATTATTTTATTGAAATTCCCTTTGTGATTTACGCCCGTACACAATTTGGCATTTATATAAAGGCAATTCTTATTTCAAGCTGGGCTTTTGCTCTTTTTTCGGGTATGACAGCCTGGACTCTTTCTTATCTGGCAATTGAAATTTTAAACAGAACTGTACTTCTACCAAGAGTTTTTCCGGAAGGACACGTAAAGAGGGAAGGCTTTTCCTTCAGACCCTCTTTTAAGCATCTTATGATTTTCTGCTTTGTAGTAACCTCAATTTTTCCAGTAGTAATTCTTCTTTCGAGCCTTATTTCCGTGCAGATAAATAATGGAATTAAACTTCATAGAGGAGTAATTATAGTTTCGATGCTCCTGCTTATAATTTCTTTTATAATTACCTTAAGTCTTTCAAAACTGATTTTGAATCCGCTTAAAAATCTTACCCTGGCTTCTAAGCGGATTCAGAGTGGTGATTATAAAACAAGAGTTGGAGTTGTTACTTCAGATGAGCTGGGAGACCTTGCCGACAGCTTTAATGATATGGCAGATTCACTCGCAGAAAAAGAGTTTATGAGAGATACCTTTGGAAAAATTGTAGATCCGGAGGTTCGTGATTATCTTATGTCTGGAGCTGGTAAAAAGTCTCTGGGGGAAACTTTAGGCGGAGAAACCCGTGAGGTAACCGTTCTTTTCTGCGATATAAGAAGCTTTACGGCAATGAGTGAAAAAATGGCCGCTGCGGAGGTTGTTTCTCTTTTAAATCGTTATTTTACTGCTCTGGGGCAATGCATAACAAGTCATCACGGAATAATCAATAAATATATCGGCGATGCGATTATGGCTATCTTTGGTGCTCCTGTCAGTTTGCCAAACAGTGCTCTGGATGCCTTTGAAGCGGCACTTGATATGCGGCAGACTCTGGTGAAGCTTAATAATGATTTTAAGAAAGACGGACTTCCGGAATTAAAATTTGGAATAGGAATTCATACAGGTCCTGTTTTTGCCGGTACGATAGGTGCAGAAACCAGAATGGAATATACAGTAATTGGTGATACTGTAAACACCGCCAGCCGCCTTGAATCTCTTTGTAAAACTTATAAAACAGATTTACTGATTTCTGAAAGTTCTGCCGAAAAAATCGGAGATAAGGATAATCTTAAATTTGTTGCAGAAGCAGAGATTCGGGGAAAAACAGAAGCAATGAAAGTATATACAAGTTAAACAATATTGTAGAAAATAATTGGTAAAAATGTTATAATGTTCAATTATGAACGAAATTGAAAATAATGCACCTTTGGCTGAAGATGATGAAATCAGCCTTATCGATTTGTTTTCTGTCCTTATTAAGCACAGATTTTTGATTGTTACAGGCACTGTCGTAGTTGCAGCGCTATGTATTTTCTTTTTATTCTTTTTTCCAAAAATCAATAAATCAGCAGATAAACATTCTGTTACAATAGAGTATACATATCAGATTAACTCACTTCCTCTTTCACTTGAAAAAGAGCTTGGTTATAGTGATCAGAAAGAGAAGGTTATCGTAAGCCTTGCAAATTATAATTTGACAAGTCTTACCTTCCTTGCTGAAAAAATTAAACAGTATAATCCTTTTGATGATGATTTCAGTAAAATGACTTCATATCAATACAACAGATATATTCAGAATCTTACAAATAATAAGAAATATCAGGTTGAAATTTCTCCTGTGCAGACATCTCTAACTGTTACACTTGCAGTTCCTGAAAAAAATATCAGTCTTGCCAACCAGCTTGTACAGGATATGGTAAGTCAAACCAATTCTGAAATTGAAAATTTTCTCTTCCCAAAACTGGATGCAATAGAAAAGTCTGCTTCAGCTTCTTCTTCAAACACTGCTTCTGCGCAGGGCTTAAAAGAAACCCAGTCGCTTATAAGAAGTTTCAGAGCTTCATATACCGGCTTCCTTACTTCTGCAGGTGAACCATTCATTCTTCTTGAGCCTCTTGGTCGTCTTAAAAAGCTTATAATCGTTGTTTTTGCTGCCTTCTTTATTTTTGTATTTGTAGCCTTCCTTCTGAATGCTGTAGAAAACATCAAAAAGGATCCGGAAGCAAGTGAAAAAATCAAAACAGCCTGGGATGGCGGAAAAATTACCAGAAAAAAATAAGGAACGAAGATTGTGCTCCTTAAGCTTGCTTTAAAAAATGTTGTATCTCGAAAAAGTTCTCTGGTTATAATTCTTTTTATAACCTTTGCTGTATGCCTGTTTTGCCTTGCTAATGCGGTCTTTGACAGCACTGAGCAGGGAGTACAGACAAATTATGTTGCAAGCTTCACAGGAGATTTCATAATTCGTCCTGAATCAAAGTTTCAGCAGAGTCTTTTTGGGGATGAAACTCCGGTAACAGGCGAGCTTACTACCCTTAATACTATTGTTCCTTATGAAAAAATTAATGATGCACTTATTCAGCTGCCCGAAGTTTACGGCACAACAGGTCAAATTTCCGGCGCGGCTATGGCAGAAAGAGCAGACGGGGCAAATAGAAGTCCAGCCTACGTTTTTGGAGTAGAAGGCCAGCCTTATCTTGACCTTATGAAATCAATAAATATCCTTCGCGGAAGTCCTTATAATTCCGGGGAGCGCGGTGCAATGCTTTGTACTCAGATGGCAGAAAAGCTTGGGGTTGATGTAGGCTCTACCATTCAGTTTATTGTTTCAGACGGACCAAATTATAAGATTCGTGCTGCTCTTGTAACTGCTGTCTTTGAATATGAGATTTATAATGAGATTTTTGGCAGATTTATAATTACAGATCCTATAACAGCCCGTTCTCTTTTAGGAATTAATGAAGTTTTTTCATCTGATTCCTATGATTTAAGTGAGGAAGCAACAAATCTTTTTTCTGAAAATAATGATTTTTCAGATTTTGATGATTTATTTGATTCAGCCTTTGATTTTGACCAGGCTCTGATTCAGGAAGAAAGCCCAGAAGCTTCAGAAGAAGTTCAGGTGGAAGAGCTTCCTTCCGAAAGTACCAGCTGGAATTATATAATAGTCCGCTTAAAAGAAGGCCAGAATACTAAAAAAGTTATGAAAAAGGTTTCCAGACTTATCAGAAAAAATGGCTGGCCAGTACAGGTTGCTGACTGGCGCCACGCAGCCGGCAGTACAGCCCTTTATCTTTTCTGGATGCGCAAAATCTTTAATATTGGAATTGTAATTGTACTTGCGGCCGGTTTTATTATTGTAAATAATACCCTGGTAATTAATATCTTAGACAGAACCCGTGAAATTGGAACTCTTCGAGCAATAGGAGCAAAAAAGCGTTTTATTTCACTTCAGTGTATGACAGAAAACCTTATTTTGACCATAACAAGCGGAATACTTGGTGTTCTGGCAGGAAATATAGGAACACATTTTATAAATAAAGCTCATATCGTTCTTCATAATTCATTTCTTGTACAGCTTTTTGGCGCAGATGCAATTCAGGTTTATGTGACAGGAGGAAATGTCTTTAAGCTTTTTCTTCTGGTTCTGGTGCTTGCCCTTTTAGGCTGGATTTATCCTGTAATAAATGCTCTAAAGGTTAGTCCTGTAGATGCAATTTCGGGGGCAAAATGACAGATGAATTAAAAATGGGCCTGCGTTCACTTATCTATAGACGAAAGCAATACTCTTCTTTATTTTGTGCCTGCCTTTTTGGAGTTGCGGTTTCTCTTTTCTGTCTTTATTCCGTAAACGGAATGCTTTCTGCATTGGAGGATAAGGCGCGGATTTATTACGGCGGTGACCTCCAGTTTTTAGGTGGATGGGGCATGAATCAAAGTGTTGAAAATACTCAAAATATAGCTCCTTATTTTCCTCCGGATTCAATTATAGCTGAACGTTTTGATTTTGATGCAGATTATGCCGCCTTTTATTTTGAAGGAACCGGAGTCCGCCAGAGGGTAATAAAGGGTGTAAATTTTGAAAAAGAAAAAAAACTCTTTGCAAGCTTTAATTATATAGAAGGTTCTGCAGAAGGGCTTTACGGAACAAATGGAGTTCTGCTTTCTGAGCCTATTGCACAAATGCTTGAGGTTCATGTTGGAGATGAAATTACCTTTATGCTTAGAAACGGAGCCTGGCAAATCAATACAGTTCCTCTGATTGTAAAGGGAATATTCCGTGATTCAAGCCTCTTTGGAATGTATACCTCTTATATGGACAGGGAGCTCCTGTGTTCTGCCTATGGCTATCCTTCATATTTGTGTAACAGAATTTGTATAACACTTCCAGACGGCAGACCATCCCAAAAAGATCTTGAAGCTTTTCAGGCCTCTCTTTCACAGTCTTTTCCTATGTATAATCTGGTAGAAGATAAGCAGGTATATTACGATAATTGTCTATATACAGATAATCCGCCTTATGCCCTCATAAAGCTTAGTGCGAATCTTCAGGAAATTCAGATTATTATAGATGCGATGAAGGCAATTGTTGCCTTTGTTATTATAATGCTTCTTATTATTATTGTTACAGGGGTAAGTTCTACCTTCCGTGTAATTGCCATGAAGCGCATAAATGAAATAGGTATTTACAAGGCTATTGGAATGAAGAGAATGAGGATTTACGGTATGCTTTTAACAGAAACCCTGCTTTTACTTATTGCGGGCTGTCTGGCCGGTTATCTTCTTTCCTGTATCTTAACCTGGGTTATTGGTTTAATAAATTTCTCCTTTATTCCTGCGTTTGATATTTTCCTTATTAATGGTAAGATGAAGGGCATTATTTCCTTTGTTTACTTTATATTGATTTTTATAGTGATTCTTGTAACTACAAGTCTTGCAGTTATGTTTGCAGTAAAGAAGTCTGTTTCGGTTACTCCGTGTCAGGCTCTGGCTGTTACTGAATAACAGCCTGGATTTTAAGATATATGGAGAAGTATTAAATATGAGAAAAAATACATTCCGCTATATTACTGCTGTGGTTTTTGCTTTATTTGCCGCAGGTTCTCAGCTTTTTTGTCAGAGTAATGCTGAATATGAGGCTCTGCTTAAGAGGTCAGAGGACAATACAGCTTTTTATGAGACTGACTTTAAGGGAAATTATACAGTAGTTCAGAATAAACCGGGTGAAGGTCAGAATGTAACTGAGGCAATAATGTATCGCCGCGATAAAACTGCCTCCTGGACAATCCTTGTAACAGGTCCCGCAAAGGAAAAGGGAAAGGGCTATCTTCAGTTTGATAATAATATCTGGTTTTTTGACCCTGCCGACAAGCGTTTTACCTTTACAAGCGCAAAAGATAAATTTCAGAATACAAATGCCAATAATTCCGACTTTGCTCCCCAGCATTATTCCAGAGATTATTCAATAGAATCTGCAAGTGAGGTGCTTCTTGGTAAAATGAACTGTGTTCTCTTTACCCTTAAAGCAAAGGTTGAAAATGTGGATTATCCTATGCTTAAGCTTTGGGTAACAAAGGACGACGGGCTTGTTCGCAAAAAGGAAGATTATTCCCTGAGCGGTCAAAAACTCCGTACAACTGGTATTCCTTCCTATCAGAATATACAGGCTGGAAACAAAACTTATTCAATCCCAGTTTCAATGCTGATTCAGGATAATCTTAAAGGAAAAAAAATCGGTGATAAGGTTCAGTATGAACAGACTCAGATAACTATACGTAATGTAGTTTTTGAGAAGGTAGCTGATACAGTATATACAAAGCCTTATCTTGAAATGAATAGTGTTAAATAATGTTTGATAAAATGAAAAAGCTCTTACTCCTATTGTCTTTTTTTATCTTTTCCTCTCTTGCTTTTACACAGGAAGCTGAAGCCGGTGATTTCGAAGAAGCAGATGATTTTGATTTACTGTTTGAAAATGCAGAGGATGTAGAAGAGGCGGTTGTAACAGAAGAAACAGCTGCAGAAAACAAGGTTCAGTCAGTAGCTTCAGCTTTTTCTTCTATGGTTCATTTTTCCGGAAACTTCAAGGGTGAGGTTGGACTTTTATATATGCACAGGAAAAATGTAAACGAAGCCGGAGAAGAAGATAATGATGATATAAGCGGATTTTTTTCCCTTAAAAATACTTTGAATATGTCAATAATTCCGAGTCCTGTTTTTACTGTTCACGGAAGTCTGGAAACAGGAATAGATAACGGCTTTACAATTGGAGTTTCTTCCCTTTATTTTAATTATCTGCTTTTGAACCGCCTTTATATTTCGGCTGGAAAAAAGGGCATTTCCTGGGGAAATGTAAGACTCTTTAATTCAACAAGCTATTATGGCTGTGAAACTCATTCTGGTTGCCTTTACAGTACTGGTCCAGCCCATGCAAACATCTTTTCTGAAGATGGGGCACCTCTTGCTCTTGATATAAAATATCCCTGGTCCTGGGGAACTCTAACCTTTGCGGTAACAGGAAATGCCAGTACAAATGTAAAACCGGATAATTTTAATTATTATGGTTCTCTTGAGTTTTCAGCCTTAAATACAAATTTTAATCTTTATGTAAAGCATCCTGCCAGGAATCCTGCACCAGGAAAATCAAATCTTGCAGGGCTTGAAATCAAAAGAACAATACTTGGCTTCGATACCTATGCTCAGGGAATTGTTCGTGTAAAGGATATAAATAAGCTGGACAGCACTGATGGTTATGATTATGTAGTTGCAACCGCAGGCTTGTACCGTCTTTTTGATTCTTTTGATCCGAATATTGGCTTTAATCTTGAATATCAGTATGAATATTGTCCTTCTGCACCAGACAAGCATAATAACCGTATCGCATTTGAGGGGGGTGTAAAAAGGCTTGGAAAAAATAAAAATATGAAGCTTGGGGTAATAAGTCATTACAGCATAACTGAAAAGCACGGTTTTTCAGCCCTAAACTTCATTGTTTCCGGAATATTGCCTTATGCGGACTGGTCTACAAAAGTTGGTGCAGGCTATGGTTCAAAATATGATATACCTGCCTTTTTAATCAGTTCTTCTATTTCTCTGGCTCTGGATTATTAATTTTTCCATCTTTGATTTTAATAACCTGAGATGCCATGCTTACAATTTTCTGGTCGTGAGTAGAAAAAATAAAGGTTGTTTTCAGTTCCCGGTTTAATTTCTGCATAAGCTCAAGAATCTGGTCTCCGTTTGTAGAGTCGAGATTAGCAGTAGGTTCATCAGCAAGAATAATTGGACATTTTGTAACCAGGGCGCGGGCTATGGCAACACGCTGTCTCTGGCCGCCACTTAACTCACTCGGCTTATGCTTTTTCCAGTTTGTCAGACCTACGGTTTCAATCAGAAAATCAACCCATTCTGTCTGTTCTTTTTTATTCATAGATTGAATCGCTGGTGAATCTCCAAGATGGAGTGGAATTACAATATTTTCATATACATTGAGAACTGGAATAAGATTAAAGGTTTGAAAAACAAAGCCCAGCAGCATTCTTCTGTAATCGGTAAGCTTAGAATCAATAGAAAGGGGAATGGTATGAGTTCTGGATAAATCTATATCCTTATAAATATCAATGCCATTGATTAAAACAGAACCGGATGAGGGAAGGTCTGTAAGCCCGATAATATTAAGCAGTGTAGATTTTCCCGAGCCAGAGGGACCTGAAATTGCGCAAAAACTGCCCTGCTCAATAGAAAAGGAAATATCATCAACTGCTTTTACTAAGACCTTATCCATCTGATAGATCTTGCTTACGTTTTTTAGTTCTACAATAGCCATTGTCATATTATAGATTATTTTTTATAATTTATAAAGATGTATAAAAAAATCATTTTACCTCTTATTCTTGTCTTCTCTGTTTTTTTAATATCATCCTGCTGGATTTATCCAGATTATAAAAACTACGAGCTTAAAGACGGAATATATTATTTTGAAGATTATGAAACAATGAAGTCAGTAATAATTCCTATGATTAATAAATCTTTTTCTGCCTGGCACTGGAGTGACGAAGAATTTGATAAAAAATATAATAAATATTTTGGAAATATAGAACCAAATAATGATGATGTATTATTATTTTCAAGTTCCTCATATAAATATTCTTTACGAAATCGTTCTACAAATAATAAGGCAAAACCAATGGAAAAACTAAAAACCGGTAAAATTGAAGCAAAATCAATATCAGGAGAATATTTCTGGATTACAACAACAAATGGCGCTGTAATTTTTTATCAGAACTAAAAGGAATAATCCATGAAAAATAAAAACTCCTTTATAACTGTATTTCTTATTATCACAATTATTCTTTT
>CAMNGG010000104.1 GCA_946537975.1 uncultured Treponema sp.
AGAAGCTTTAATGAGCCATGCAGGGATCGAACCTGCGACCCACAGATTAAGAGTCTGTTGCTCTACCAGCTGAGCTAATGGCCCGAAGTCTTAACTGACTTAGTGATAATTAATATACACAAAACGCATATTTTAATCAAGAGCTTTGCCTGCTTTTTTCACATTTTTTTTGCATTTTTTTCTTACAATAAATCCTCAAAAAATCCTAAACAAATTTTTTCACACTCCGATATTGAAAGAGAAGGCCCATAATATTTTTAACTGGGCTTTACCAGGAGTTTTGAAATGGACGAATTACTAAAAGAATATGCTTCAGTTCTTGCAGAAGAAGAGAATCTTCTAGACCGCCTTACAGAAAAACAGCAGCTGCTTCGTAAGGCAATTACAGAAAAGGACTGGGAAAGTCTTACTGGATATATTAATGAAGTTAATTTAATTTCAGACAGCTTCCAGAAATTTGATATTCGTCGTGATGAAATTCAGAATGAGCTTAAAACAGATGAGCTTAAGCCTCATTTTGAGCGCCTTAGTCGTCTCCGCACAAAACTCCTTAAATGCAAGGTAGAAAATCAGGTTATTTCTAACTATGTAAACGTAACCCGAGAGTTTATTGCTGAAGTGGTAGAGAAGGCTTTGCCACAGACCCGCAATAAGAATTATACAAAATACGGAACTATCACACATCCGGAGCCTGCCAGTGTACTGGTAGATGTAAGGGGGTAAGTTATGGGATCAACTTTCTCTGGAATTGAATTAGGAAAACGCAGCATAATGGCAAATACCGATGCCATTACAACTGCAGGTCATAACATTTCAAATGCAAATACAGAAGGCTACAGCCGCCAGCGTGTTCAGATTAAGGAGTTCGATCCTCTTTATAAGCCGGATCTTGAACGTCTTGAACGTTCTGGACTTATCGGACAGGGTGTAGATGTTCAGTCTATTAACCGCATCCGAGATGAACTTCTTGACGAGCGTATTGTGGCTCAATCAAATCAGGAATCTTACTGGGATACCCGTTCAAAATATTACACCATGATTGAGCAGATTTATAATGAACCTGATGATATTTCAGTACGCTCAAATATGGATAAGTTCTGGGAAGCCTGGCAGGAGCTTTCAATTAATCCGGAAAGCAAGGCAGCCCGTCAGGCAGTTGTAACTCGTGCAGAGACCCTTACAGATTCAATCAAGCAGCGCTGGGAAGCTCTGGCAGGTGTTGGTAATCTTATTGATGGTGATATTGAAGCAACAGTAAAGCAGGTAAACTCTTATGCAAGACAGATTGCGGACTGCAATGCAGAAATTGTCCGTAGCCGTGCTATAGGCGATAATCCAAATGACCTCCTTGACCGCCGCGACCTCCTCGTAGATAAGCTCTCAAAACTCATTAATATTTCAACAGATCAGAGAGACAGCGATGAATTTATGGTTCACGTTGGTGGCCGTGTAATTGTTCAGGGAAATATTTCCCGCGAAATAGACCTTGTTCCTCGCTTTGATGATACAGGCTACTCAAAGCTTGTATGGAAGGATACAGGAAATGATGCTGTGTTCAACGGCGGAACCCTTGGTGCCCTTGTAGAACTTCGAGATGTTGATGTCCGCAAGGAAATCCAGACACTCAATACAATGACAATGAACTTTGCTGACCTTGTAAACGATGTTCACCGCAATGCAGTCGGTGCAAACAAGGTAACAGGTCTGGACTTCTTTGTTCAGCATCCTTTTGTAGAAAATGCGAATGGTAACTTTGACCGCAACGGCGATGGCCAGCTCGATACTTCTTATGTATTCCGTTTTACAGGTACAAATGCCCTTGACAAACAGCAGCAGGTTGGAATTGAAGGTGTAATGACCTTCAGCGGTTCTACAGGAAACGTTCAGGTTCCTTACTTCTACACTGATACAGTAGAAACTGTTATTGCCCGCATTAATGACTCTACAAGCGAAGTAAAGGCATATCTTGATAAGAATAATCACCTGGTACTCAAAGCAACAACTGCCCAGTCTGTAGATAATCCTGATTTTGTAATCCGCCATGTAGAAGATTCAGGCTACTTCCTTGCAGGCTATTCCGGAGTACTTGCCGGAACCGGTGCTGAGGGAGCTTATGATTTTGCCCAGGCAGATGCAGTTAATGCCCTTGTCGCAGGCAGTCAGTTCTCAGTTTCACCGGTTTATAATCCTTCTGCTTATATCGAAGTAAACCAGGCTTTGCGCAATGATGTAATGAGTGTCGCCGCAGGTTATATGGATGCCGCAGGTACAGCACCTACTGGTGACGGCCGTGCCGCAGTAGAAATTGCCGCTATCCGCAACACAAGCGTTATGGTAGGTGGTATGAAGACCTTTGATGACTACTTTGCAGATACAGTTACAAACGTTGGACTTAAGGGTGAACAGGCAGAAACAAATCTTTTGAGCCAGAATGCAATTATGGATGACCTCCGTAATCTTCGCGACTCAATCAGTGGTGTAAATATTGATGAGGAACTTGCCGAAATCATGAAGTTCCAGCATGGCTACAATGCTGCGGCAAAGTTCATAACAGTTTGGGACAGTTTGATAGACACTGTCATTAACCGTCTTGGAGTATAACCGGTGGTTTCGATACGGTCTACGACCTACTCAACCACCGGTGATTGAGTAGACCGTAGGTCGTATCGAAATCACAATTTATAAGAGGTAAATAATTATGCAAAGAATCAGCAGTCAGATGAACAATAACAATACACAGAGCGCTCTTCGCCTTCAGGAGAGCCGCCTCAACCGTGCCAACAATCAGATTGGTTCCCAGCACAGAATCCAGCAGCTGCGTGATGATCCGATTGCTGCCGGTCACCTTGTTCGCTATCAGTCTTATCTTGGCCGTGTAAATCAGTTTGAGAAAAATGCTCTTACACTTTCAGACGAGTTTACTGTTCGCGAAGGTTATATGACAGATTCTCTGGAAATTATGCAGAGAGTCCGCGAGCTTGCAGTTACAGGTGCCAATGGTATTTACACAAAAGAAGATATGTCTAACATGGCAACTGAAGTTGATGAACTTCTCAAAGCTCTTGTTCAGAATGCCAATGCTGTAAGCCAGGATGGTAACTCAATCTTTGCCGGAACAAATACTAAAGCAACTGCTTTTGATGTTGAAATGGGGAACGTAGAGGGCAGTGGAGTTCCTCTTATTCAGAATGTACGCTATAACGGAAATATTGATGTAAACCGTGTAGAAGTTGATGAAGGAAAATATCTTGTAAATGATAATGCCGGAATCAAAACCTTCTGGGCAGAAAATCAGCAGGTATTTGGTGCACGTGATGCTTCTCAGTGGCAGGCATCAAGTGATACAGTAATTTCTGTAGACGGTGTTAAGATTGATATTAAACAGGGTGACAACGTTTATGCAGTTGCAGCAAAAATTAATAACTCTGGTGCTGCTGTAAAGGCAACAATTGACCCTGTAAGAAATGCCCTTAATTTTGAAACAACAGATGCCCGTCAGCTCTGGCTGCAGGATCTCAGCGGTTCTACACTTGAAGAACTTGGAATCATAAAAGATTCCTCTCAGCTCCCGCCATACAACCTTGCAAATGGAGCCCGCCTCAGCGGTGGAAGCATGTTCGATACAGTAATTGCTTTTAGAAATGCTCTGCTCGCAGGCGACCAGGAAAGCATCGGAGGTCGTGTTCTTGGAGCTCTCGACAAGGGAATAGACAGTCTTGTAACACGTATTGCAAAATCCGGTGCAGAATATGAACGTGCACAGCTTAATGCAACAAGAAGCTCTAAGCTTGCTCTTGACGTAACACAGCAGGTAAGCCGTGAAGGAGATCTGGACTTTACAAAGGCAATTACTGACCTTAAGATGCTGGATTATACAAATCAGGCAACCTTGAGTCAGGCCGGAAAAATGTATTCGTCAACACTTTTGAATTACATGCGTTAATTCAGATAAAAGCAAACAGGAGATATTATGGAACTTATAACAAAAGCCCGTGGAAAAATCACTGTTACTGATGACCACTTAATTACAATTCCAGAAGGACTTTTTGGTTTTGAGCAGTATACTAAATATGCACTTGTAGATTCAGATTACGAGCCTTTCTTATGGCTGCAATCCTGCGAGGACCCGAATCTGGCCTTTTTGATTGTAGATCCATTTCTTATTTGTAATGAATATGAAACTGATATTGATGATGCTTCCTTAAAAAAGATTGGAATTACAAAGCCTGAAGACATCATCATTATGACAATTGTAACGGTGCCTCATGACGGCTCAGCCATTACTGCAAACTTTCAGGGACCTCTTGTAATCAATAAAAAGAATCATGAATGTATGCAGGCAATCTTAAGTGATAACCGCTGGTCTACCAAGGTAGATATAGTTCAGGCACTTAATAAGAAAGGAGGGCAATAATGCTTATCCTTTCACGTAAAATCGACGAAAAAATCAAAATCGGAAATGATATTACAATTACTCTGATTGACGTTCACGGTGACCAGGTAAAGATTGGCGTTGAAGCTCCTAAGGATGTAAAGGTTTTCCGTCAGGAAGTTTTTGATGCCATTCAGAATGAAAATAAGGCTGCAGTTGTTGCGGAAGCAGATGGAAATGAGAAAGCTATTTCAGCTGTTAGTGCTTTAAGTAAACTGCTTAAGAAATAGCAGCGTTCAGCTTGAGCTCAGCTTCACTTGCACGTAAATAAACCGGACCGTCAAAATCCTTAAGCGGTTCGGCTTTTTTTTCTATAAGTTCTTCTGTAATTGTAATAAGTGCTTCGGCTGTCTGTGCAGGAACCTGAGGGTGTAAAAATGATTTTTCAGGATATTTTGAAATAAGTTTATCACAAAGCTTTTGAGCATCTGGACCACAAACAAGCAGAGTCTGAATATCCTTTACAGCTTCAAATATTGTATCAATTTCATAATCATCATCTTTAAGAAGCAGCTTTTCTCCATCTGATAATCGTGCGTAAAATTTATCTTTATTTGCATCAATACAGGAAAGAAGGGGAAGCTTGAAATTACTATATGGAAAAGCATAGGTTTCAAGAGAAGAAATTCCGTAAACTGGAACTCCATAAGCAAGCTCAATTGCCTTTAAGGCAGAAATACCAAGTCTTAAGCCAGTGAAGCTTCCAGGTCCAATTGTAAGACAGTTCGCATTAAGAGCGGATGATGAGATTTCAGCTTTTTTTAGAATTTCATCAATAGCTGGAACAAGAATTTCGCTTTGTCTCATTCCTATATCATAGGTTGTAGAAATGAATTTTGATTCAGTTTTTACAGCAAGAGAAATTCGGGTTACGGCGCAATCTAAAGCTAAAATGTTCATAAAATACCTCTATATTTCTCCGTTATTCCAGTTTTCAATTTCTATGAGACGGCTGCCATCATCCTGAGGAGTAAGACGAAGAATAATGGTGCGGGAAGGAAGTTCTTCCATAATCTTTTCGGACCATTCAATAATCGAAACTCCGTCGCCGTAAATCATATCATCAGTTCCAAGATTTACAAAATCTTCTCCACCTTCAAGACGATAAACATCCATATGATAAAGCGGCATTTTACCGTAATATTCACTTATAAGACAGAAGGTAGGGCTTGTTATTGTATCTGTGATACCAAGAGCCTGGGCAATTCCTTTGGTTATAGTTGTTTTACCGGCAGCAAGAGTTCCCTGCATGGCAATAACATCTCCTTTTTTCAGCTTGCTGCCAATGCGTACGCCAAGGGCAATGGTTTCTTCAGGAGATTTAGTTGTAAAGGTCAGCAAGGGAGTCTGCCTTCTAGCTCTTCTGTAAATATGTATTCGAGAAGGGCTTTTTTTACTGGAATTAAAGGATAATTTACCGGCTGAGGAAATGAGAGTTCGATAATCTTTTTTCCCATAGGACTGGTTTCTATACTAAAGAATATGTGAACTGTATCTGTGCTGGTTGGAAATTCCATAACTGCATCGCAGGTGTATTTCCTGAGATAGAAAATCTGGCCTTCTTCACGCTGAATATTCTGTAGCTCAATGACTCTCATATTCTTATAGAATACTCCAAAAATGCCCTGTTTTCAAGTATTATTTTGGGAGATTTTTTAACTG
>CAMNGG010000105.1 GCA_946537975.1 uncultured Treponema sp.
CACGCCTGGAGCAATACTTACACCGTCTTCAAACTCGATTTCACCGGAAGCCGACAAAATGGCAGAGTGATTGATGAAGACATTTTTTCCAAACTTCACACGGTTTCCAAAGTCACAGATAAAAGGAGTGAGAATACGGACATCATCCAGCCTGCGGCCAAAAAGCTCTTCCAGGTCTGAAACATAACTTTCATCATCGGGCATCTTTGCATTTGCAATTGCGCAGAGCTTTCGCGCTCTCATCATCTCGCTGACTGCTTCCTTAAAATAAGGCTCGCGAACATCTGTCGGTCCGCCTTCGTCCATCAGTTTGTAGACATATCCTTTTTCGTATTCCATTTTCTTGCATCTCCTTTTATTTTCCGATTTTTCCAAGCCATTCATCAACAGCCTTTTGAGCCTCATTCCGTTTGTTCTGGGCAGTCACACCACGAACAGACAGGGTCTGTTTTACCGCTGCATTTTTATAGAGCCTTTTAATTGCACTGTCAGTTCCACTCACTCCGCTTCCTTCGTGTGTACAAAATGGAATGATTGTTTTTCCGTTCAGGTCGTGTTTTTCAAGAAAGGTGTAAACAACCATTGGCATGTCTCCCCACCAGATCGGGTAGCCGATGTAGATTGTGTCGTAAGCGCTTGTATCCACATCACCCTTGTAGGCTGGGCGGGCATTTTTCTTCTGCTCGTCTTTTGCCACATCGGTACACTCCTTATAAGTTTTAGGATAATCTTTGCTTGGAACAATCTCAAAAGTATCCGAGCCAGTCGTGCTTGCAATCATCTTCGCGATAATGGCAGTGTTTCCCTCGCTGATGTTGCCCACGGAATAATTTTCGCCCGTGTGGGAAAAATAAACTACCAGTGATTTTGCAGACACACTGCCTGCGGTGACAAAAAGGGCAATAAACATTGCCAAAACTGTTTTCAATTTCATCATTGATGCCTCCTAATCATATTTCAAAAAATTACATCCACCCTTCCACAAGGGAGCGGGTCCTCTTTTCGTCCTGCTGGGCAACAATTCCCTGAACTGCAAGGCCACTCTTAAAGCTTGCAGACGGAAGGGCTTTTTTCAGCCTGCTTTCTGTTGAGCCAAGGCCGCTTCCTTCGTGAGTGCAGAAGGGGATGACCGTTTTTCCGGCAAAATCGTGTTTTTCCAAAAAAGTGTAGACGCACATTGGAAGGTCTCCCCACCAGTTGGGATAGCCCAGATAAATTGTATCGTAGCCGCTGATGTCACAGTCCGCCTTAATTGCAGGACGCGCTTTTGCTCCCAACTCTTTTTTTGCCTGAGCAATGCAGTCCTCGTACTCCGCAGGATAATCCTGTGCCGGCGCAATCTCAAACAAATCCACGGCCTCTCCCTTTTCCGAAAGCAGCTCCTCCAGAATCTTTGCCACCCTGTAAGTGTTACCTTCACTTATAAAACCAACGTTGTAGTTTTCCTGTGCGTGACTAAAAAATGCGATTAATGTTTTTGCCATTTTTTCCTCCTAATTAAAAATAGTTTGGGCGTTCGTCGTTCGCTACGCTCACTTCACGAGTTTTCTTTTGCTTCCCAAGTGGTGAGCATTTTGCTGCGCAAAACCAAGAAAACTCGCGCCGTCGGGCTTTCCAACATTCCGCTGTCGCTCCAGCCGCTTCCCTCGCTTCGCTCAGTCCAGTGGCCGCCTGTCGGCGTGGCTCCAATCCCTAACGCATTTTATTATTCAGCTTAATCCCAAGAATGTAAAATATAACTTTTGCATATCAGCTTGCGTTTTACGCATAGTCGCTTTCCATTCTCTTTTGCAACTTTTGTATAGCAAAGAAAATAAAGTCAGTTATTTTGACAAAAGTAAAATTTTCTTACAATAAGTCGATTAAATGTAAAAAAAAATGACATATCATTTAATTTGGTTTATACTGTGAGGTAGATAAGGAGTTTTCGATGAATCAAGAGTTAATTGCAAAAAATATTGAGCAGTTGCGTATAAAGAATGGAATGAAACAGGACGAATTCGCAAAAAGACTTATTGTTTCTCGTCCGACTGTCTCAAACTGGGAGCAGGGCAAGGCTATGCCGACTACCGATCAGCTTATGAAGATTGCACAGGAATTCCATGTAAGTATTGATGAACTGCTTGGTCTTAAGCAAAAGCAAAAAATCATGTTCATTCTTGATTCGTCCATTCTCCTTCGTCGTCCAAAAATCTTAGATGACATGGAAAAGAAGAACATCCAATACATCTGCATTACAGAAACTGTATTATCTGAACTGAATTATCAGAAAGATAAAGGAAAACGAAAACAACAGGCATGGCTTGCAATGAAATCTTTTAAGGAGTTGCAGGATAAAGACAAAAATCGATTCAAAGTTCTTTTAGAATCAGGAAATGAATCGCTCAATGACAACAAAATAATAAATGCCGCAATGAATCAAGCGAAAAAAGATTTATCTAATATGGTTTATCTTGTTTCCAATGATATTTACTTCCCCTTAAAAACACAAAAGTTATCAAATCTTGAAACGCTCACCCTTGATGACTATGAAAAAAAGTTTTCAGCTACAGAAAATGATTATGATGAGAAGGCTACTGGAGATTTTTTTGCTGCGGTTTTAGAAAAAAATATGGAAAAGGCAAAATCAATCTATGAAAAGAATCCTGATGTAAACCATACAGACCCAAAGACTGGATTTACTCCGTGTATTCAAGCGGTCAGAAATAAAGATAAGTCTATGCTCGAATGGTTGCTTTCTCTGCCGGATTTGGACATGAATAAATGTGATGATGTCAAATACCGCCTGCCGCCAATAAGTCATGCAGTACAAATGAACAATTTGGATTTCATAAAACTTTTACTGAAATATGGAGCGGATATCGATAAAGGTTCTCAAGGAACAAACTATGGAAATACGGCATTGATGATAGCTTCATGGCATGGCAGGCTTGATATCGTTACCTATCTTGTTGAACAGGGAGCCTGCTGCAACCAGCAGGATTCTAATGGTTTTACTCCGCTGATAAAAGCCTGCATAAAAAAACATGTCGAAGTTGCAAAGTTCCTTTTTGACAAAACAGATAAAAATATTCGCAGCAGAAATGATTATATGACTGCACGGGACTATGCCTTAAAAAGTAAGAATACAGATTTGATTTACATTTTTGAAAGAGGTTCGTTAAATGATAGATAGAGCCTGTATTTCTCTTACGAGTAAATGTCAGCTTTGCTGCACATATTGTCATTTTGACAAGCATATTGATAAAAAGTCCTGTGAAGACTTAAAAAGTGAATCTCTGAAAGGAATTTTGCAAAATATAAGCGAGTATGCATATAAAAATGGCATTTCTTTCAAAATCGGTCTTGTTGGTGCTGGAGAACCTCTCATCAGATTTGATTTAATTCAGGAGGCCGTTGTATTCCTTTCTGAAATTGATGCAGATAAAAATATTTCTCTTTATACAATTTCTAACGGGATTTATTGTACGCCAGAGATTATGAAATTCTTTTTTGACAATCAAAATCGAATAAAGCTGTGCCTTTCACTCGATGGAAATCCAGATATCCATAATGCATGCCGTAAGTTCAAAAATGGTGCTCCCAGCTTTGAGAAAGTTTGGGCTACCATTGAACTTTACGAAAAATACTTTGGAAAAATGCCCTCTGTAAATGCAACTGTACATAGGAAGTCAATTCAAAATGCTGATGTTGTGCTTCAGTTTTTTGAAGAGAATTTTTCAGAAGTAACGTTTTCTCGGTTAGTTGATGAACAATCTCCTGAACTTTTTATCACAAAAGAAGAATTCAAGTTCTTTATGGAAAAGGCGAAACAAACAAAACTTGAGCTTCGCCAGTGCCGTCTGCCAAAAAAATATGACTGCACTATGTACGGACAACTCTGTGGAGTAGGAAGAACAAATATTTTTTATGCCGATGGAAAAATCTATCCATGCGGTCGATTTATTGGAAAAGAAAAATTTGTATTAGGAACAGAATTGGATCCGCTTTCTGAAATTGAAGAAAATGTAAAATGTTTGAGTCCATGTAAAGACGGAGAATGTTATTTCGATAAAAATATCTTGGAGGCAGGAATATGAAGATTTGCGTGTATGGTATTTCTTGTTCCGGAAAAGATACTCTTATTTCTGAATTGCTGCAAAATCCGGATATGAAAAATTTTCGTCATTATAAGGGGTCTTGTCAACTCAACAAGATTGCAGAAAAAAGATTTTGCAGAAACTTTAAGCTTTTAAATGAGTCCGAAAAAGAAATTGTCCGAAAACAATTTATGGAATCATTGCAGGACGAAGACAACTTTTTGGTAGACGGACATTTCTGTTTTCCGGGTTTAACGGAAAGAAAGTTCCAAATAGTTTTTACGGATTCAGACCTTGCTTTATATGATTCATTTGTGTATTTAAAGTCGAATGAAACAGATATACATAAGAGAATACAAGATTCCGAAAAGAACAAAAGATTTGCATCATTGTCAGCAGAAGAACTGCATGAATGGCAGTGTTTTGAAATAAACAAGCTCAGGGAAAAATGTTTTTATGCCCAAAAAGATTTTGTTATTATCGATGATGATTTAAAAAATGCAGTTGCTTATCTTTCTAGGTATGCAAATAACACTCAGTTTAACTCTATTGAAATTGCAAGATATATTTTAGATTCAATCGAGCTGTCTGAATCTAAAAAAATTGCATTGATTGACTGCGACAGAACGGCGACTGCGGAAGACACAACCATTCCATTCTTTGAACTGAATGGCTGGAACCTGACTGCTCTAAAAAATATATTTGCAGATGACTCATATTCCCATTATCAGTTTTGGAAACAGGCAAAACTGTATAAAGATTTTTCAAAATATCCAAACATTGCAGACTTTCACTTAAATTCCATTGTCTGCGATAAAATTTCATCCTTAAAAAAGCAGGGCTATATTGTTTACGGTCTGACATCAGGTGTTTTTGAAATATGGAAGCAAATAAATGAAAAGTATCAGCTTTTTGAATCAATTATTGGAAATGATTTGTCAGATTCAGGTATTATCATTTCTGATTTTGTGAAAGGCTTTGTGAGTAAATTATTGAAGCAGAAAGGATATTCTGTTGTTTCGATTGGTGACAGTATGTGCGATATATTTATGCTTGAAGAAGCGGATAAAGGATATATCTATGCACCGAAAAAGCTTCGGCCACATGTTCAAAAATATATTGATGAACATTCCAAAACAAAAATAGTGCAATTTGCAAGGAATTCACATCAATATGCTGGCATAATATCGGAGGAATAAGCATGATTCATATTTTAAACGAAGAATTTAAGTCAGAGGAAATTGATGACCTGATTTTTATCTGCAAAAGCAATTCTGGTGTAATGGGGGCTAGACTACGCAATGCCCATTATGAGTTAGGAAGAATTCTGGCAGAAAATTATAAAAATCACTTTTCAGCTCAATGCTGTATTGTTTCGTTTATGCGTTCTGCGCTTCCTTTTACTTTTGGTATCGCTGATATTCTTGATTGTCCGATTTTATTTTATGATTCAAATGATTCAGATTTTTTTGATAGGAATAAGGAACTTATCAAAGGCAAGCTGATTTTATTTGTTGATGCGGTAATAAACTCTGGGAGAGGAATGCTTGAAACTATCGGAAAATTAAAAGTTTCACATCAAAAGATAAAAATTATTACAAATGTTTTATGCGATAAAGCTCTTGAAATTTTTGCAGATTATGATGTATTCACTGTGCGAGTATCACACAATTCTTTCAAGGGAGCAAAAGTTTTGAAACAAGTTGATGACAAAGGTCCAGATACAGGAGACAGATTGTTCAGAACTCTATTTGCATAGTTGGACATGAATTGCTAATTATGTTGCAGATTTTTCCGATTTCGAGGGTATTTGCCTGTGAGTGTAGTTTATCTAACCCACCACACCTTGCGTCCAACGCATACTCGCTGTAAAATATCCTTATGATTGAAACCTATCTCCTGCAGAATCTTGTTGTCTTTTCAGAAGAAAAAACTCTGCTCCGTACGGCAGAGAGGCTGAATGTTTCCCAGTCGGCCTTGACCCGTGCCATGCAGAAGCTGGAAGAAGAATGTGACGCCACTCTCTTTTTCCGCTCCAAAAATAAAATTGCCCTGAACGAAGTGGGGGAGGAAGCCGCCCGGCTTGCAAGAGAAATCCTTAACGCTCAGGAAGAAATGCTTTTAAAAATCAAAAAGCTGGATGCCGCCAATCGGGAAATCTCTTTTGCCTCAATTGCGCCCGCTCCTATTTTTGAACTTAATCCCATTTTAAAAAGTCTCTATCCCGGAGTTCAGATAAAAAGTGAGCTTAAAAATACTGAAGAAGAAATTATTTCCGGCCTTGTCAAAGGCGACTATCACTTTGTAATCTCAAAAACTCCCCACACACAAACAGCCCTTTCTGCCGATGCAGACGAATACGTTTCAAAAGAATATTTTAAGGAAGGGTTGAAAGTCTTTGTTCCTGAAAACCACCGTCTTGCAAAAAGAAAATCCATCCGCTTAAAGGATCTGGCCGGCGAAACCTTTCTAATGCTTTCAGAACTTGGCTTTTGGGCAGAAATAAAAAAAGCAAAAATCCCTGATGCAAAGTTCATCACCCAGGAAGAAAGTGAAACCTTAAAAGACCTGGTTGAATCTTCCAATCTCTTAACCTTTGTAACCGACATTGCCCAGAACAGCAAAAACTTTATCACCTACGAGCATAAGGGCAGAGTAGCCGTTCCCATTTTGGACAAGGAAGTAAACGTCACTTTTTACATCATCTGCAAAAAAGAAAACTTTTTTAAGTTCCGGGAAATATTTGAGAGCGTGTAGCAGTGACTAAAAATCTGCACTCCGACTGAAGCAAAAGTTCTGATAATCTGTCTAAGGCAAAACTTCAAACACCGCCGTAACATCGCCCTTGCCAAGAATCTTCTTGAGCTGGCTTTGATTCATTCCATCAACTTTGCCAAGGCAGCTGTAACTCCAACTGTTATTGCCGTAAAAAATAGTAATCTGATTTCCCTGATAGAGCATGATGTCTCCACTTTTCGTAGCAATATGACTGTCGTTGCGGGGAAGAGATGTTCCCAATGGACCGACTTTTTCAAAGTTTCCGTAGTCGCTCATTTTGATTGTGACAGGCCCTTTTTTCAACAAGTCATAAAGTGCCCGGGCCGAGGAATTATCTGCCAGAGTTGCAGTGAGTTTGTGGCTTCCTGAGTCGCTTGTAATCTGAATTGAAATTTTCATGTCGGAAAGTTCTCCTTTGTCTGATTTCGTTTTTCCTGTGTCTATGGCACAGGCAGAAGATGCAATAAAGATGCTTATTAATAGAAGAAAGAATGATTTTTTCATAAGGTACCTACCAGTTTTCATAGCGTTTTCCTGTATTCAGGTTTGTAAGCTTTTTCATTTCTGAGTCTGTAAGTTCAAAATCCCAGACGTCAAAATTTTCTGCAATGTGAGACGGGTTACTGCTGCCGGGAATTGCAATGTAGCCTGACTGCAGATGCCAGCGGACGATTATTTGTGCAGCTGTTTTATTGTGTTTCTTTGCAATTTCAAGAACCTGCGGATTTTTCAGATGCTCGGCTGTGTGACCTCGACCGCCGAAAGGATAATAGCTTTCTATATAGATTCCCTTTTTTCTAGCCCAGTCACGCAAAGAATTATTCTGATACTTCAGATGATTTTCGTTTTGAATTACTGCCGGAGGAATTTCAAAATCATTTATAAAATGCGAAACAGTTTTTTCGGTATAAAAATTTGAAATGCCGATTGAACGGATTTTGCCCTCTTTAACTGCGCGAATCATTGCCTTGTAAACTGCATCATCACCCGAAGCCGATCCATGCTGATGAAGCAGACAAAGATCAATATAAGAAAGACCAAGCTGTTTAAGCGAATCG
>CAMNGG010000106.1 GCA_946537975.1 uncultured Treponema sp.
GTAAGTGAAATCTGAACAAATTGAATATGAAGGGCCAGCTTACCGGTTTGAAGCTTTCTTGTTTTTCGTATAATTCCTACAATAGTTTCTTCAATTCCTGTTTCCGGAAGAACAATGCCGATATACTGGTTTTCTTTAATAGGAAGATCAGTCTGAATACAGCAGCCTCCGGCAGAAATGTTAGTAATCTTTCCCGGGTAATCCCTGTCTGAAAAAGTATAGCTTGCTTCTTCTTCTGAAGCTATATTTGCCTTAACAGCCTTAAAGGTACATTGTCTTTCAAAGAATTCTCGCTTAAAATGTCGCTGAGCCTGACATTCAAGCTGTTCAGAATGTGAAAGAACCATATAAAATTTTCCGTCATTTCCTTCGTTATAGCGGATTATTCTTGTTACAAGGTTATAGGAAAGTCCATCAGAGGTGCGGAAGGTAAAACGGCTTCTGGTAAGCAGTTCAGGACGTCTTGGTGATTTATAAATAAATTCTGGAATTTCGGCAGTAAAAAAATCCTTCTGATTTTGTGTTACTGTAAAAGGATACTGCTCACCTTCATTGGAAATATAAAATATAACGCATCCGGGAGGAATCTGCCTGGTTGAAATAACCTTTTTAAATTGGGCAACAATCATTTCAAGTTTAAAAAGCGTTGTAAAAAAGTCATTCATTTTTTCATCTGTAAAAAGCTTTTGCTGCTTCATTATATCGTATGCAGTATGAAATAATTCATTAACTTCATTATTACTTTTAAGTGAATAAAGAATGTTGTTTGTGTCTGTAAGACGGCAGATTTCCCAAAGGGTGTTTACTTCGGTTTGGGAAAGATTGTTTTCCCGGGCAAGCTTTTGAACATCCTTAAATTTAGTTTTTCGGCTTCGTTCTTTTTCTATGTAGGCTTCTGATTTATAATAGGTCTTTACTCTGAGCCAGACAAAAAAGGCAATTCCTAAAATTGCTGCGATTGCTATAAGAATTACAATAATAATTGCAATGTCTGCACGATGAGCAACTCTTGCTTCAAGAGGAGAGCCGCTTCCTGAACCTAGTAAAAAGAACATATGACACCTCACATTTTTTTGAGCGCGTTAGCTATATCCTTTAATCTTGGACAGATTTCGTATTCTGAAAGGTCTCCAAGCATAACCGTATCATTATTCTGCAGAGCCTCTTCAAAATCTTTAAGGATTGGAGAGAAGTCGGCAAAAAAGTTTTTAAGATTAATTCCGTTCAGACTTTCTGTATTAAAGGTTTCCGGAAATAGGGAAGCAAGGGTCGCAATATGACAGAAATGATCAATGCTGTCTGCAAGTTTTTTTATTGATTCACTTACTTCAAGATTTTTTCCACTCTGAAGGGCTACAGGAACGCCTTCCATCTGTAAAGCAAGCTCATTAAATAAAGCAGAAAGCTTTTCAAAAGATTCCTTAATATCATTTATGGTAACAATTGAAAATTCGAATTTTGTATCTTTGCCAAGTGGCTTTGAAGCTTCATCATCAAAGATTTCTGCGGTAATCTGTTTTCCATCCACAGTAATTCCAATAACTGCGGCATTATTTTCTTCGCAGGTCTTTTCAAAGGATTTTAATACATCGCCAATTGTCTGCTCATCTTCAAGCTGTACATCTACACTCTGTCCGTTTATATAAAATTGAATCATATTTTACCTGCCTTACTTGTTCTGATTCTGCTGCTGTCTTGTGAAGTTAGAGATTGTATTCTGCTGAGCTTCGAGGCTGTTTAAGGAGCCTTCCATCTGGCTGTATTTATTGCGCAGTTCAGCTTCCTTTTTTGCCATCTGACTTTCCAGCTTTGTAATTTTTGTTTCTGAGCTTTTGATTTTTGAATCGAGGGAAGAGGTCTTCATTGCAAGAATACCACCAGTTTGTGTATAAGCGGAAATCTGTTTATCAAGCTTATAGGCAATACCGGTGTCAACAATGAGGTCTCCATCTGAATCATAACCAAAGAGCATTTTTATATCATCAAGATGATTTGCAAGTGCATCATCGAGTTTTTTTTCATCAATTTCCAGATAGCCTCTGAGCTTGCTTTGTGAATAACCGCCTGAATAACCTCCGGCATTAGTAGCAATTCCCAGCTGTGAAAGCATTGTAACTTCAGCCGTATCAGAAAACATATAACGTGCTGCAATTGTAGAAGCCATATTTGATTTTATATTTGTAAGAGAAAAATCAGACTGGAAAAGTCCCAGCTTTTTCTGTTCAGCTTCCTTTTCATCATTAGATAGATAATCAAGTTCATCAATAATTTCCTGCTTATTCTGTGAAAGAATATTCAGTTCGGCTACAGCCTGATTGTATTTTCCTACAAATTCGATAATAGCGGCCTTTGAGGCATCTACATCAGGTTTTACTGCGATAGTTGCTGTTTTTTCTGTTTTATCGTGTACATTCAGAGTAATTTCCGGAACGACATCGTCAATTTTATTCGAAGGTCTTGTGATTGTAATTCCTTCATATTTGATGATTGCGTCATCTGCTGTAGAAACCGGGTGCTTCGGCCCATAACCCAAATCAGTTACCGGATCAAGAGCGGTAAAGCTTGAAATTTCGTAACTGGTACCAGTGTTTTTATTGCGTACGGCAATAGCTTTAATACCCGGATATTCAGAAAGCTTTACGTCTATCTGGGCAGCCTTTCCTTCTTCTGCCGGAGTGTAAGGTATTTCTTTTTCGGAGCCATCCTCCAGCACTGCGTATAAAATCTGATTTGTTTTTACAGGCTCGAGAGGGGCAGGTGGAACAGGAGGAAGATTTAAATTTGTGTCAGATTCATTATTGCTGATAACAATTCCACTGAATTCCGCAGTTCCTGCATCCGGCAATTCCGGCTGCAGAAGACTTTTGTTAATTTCTGCAGTTATGTCTTCAGTTTCTTTTTCAGTAATTGAAAATTGTAGATGCAGGTTTGTGTCTCGAAGTATTTTCTCAGGTACTTTAACCTGATAAGCACCGCGGGGATCTACCACGGCTGTCTGTTTTTCTTCATCGTATTTTGTATTTGTAAGTGTAAGCGGCGGCATATATACCGGCTCATCATATTCAATTTTATTTACAGGCAGAATTTCTGTCTGAGAGTTTGCAAAGCTTTGTGTCTGTGATTTGATTTTATCTACCATGCCTGAATCAAAGGCAAAGGTTTTTGCGTCATCTTCAAAAATAAGGCGGTTTTCTTTTCCTGTCGGAACAGCTTCAATAAGCAGAGATTTTTTTCCGGCAGAGGCTCCGATTATAGACGATTTAATTATATTATTTCCGCGTTTGTTTATTGCGGCAGAAAAGTCTTTAAGGCTTCCGCCTTTCCAGTTAAAGCTGATCTGCTTTTCGCCAACTTTATAGGTATAAGTTCCCTGTGGAACCTTAAAATCATTTTCAAGCTCATCTGAAAGAAAACGGTCAGAGGAAGCGGCTTGAATTACATCTACCTTAAAAGACTGAAGGCTTGCACTGCGATTTGCTTCTGCGGTTACGGCATATTCTTCAGTAGATGAGGTTAATTTACTGTTAAAAGGATTTTCAAATGAGTAGAGAGTTTTTGTATTGTCTCTTAAAGCTGTGAGTTTTGAATTAATGTCGCGCCAGGCGTTCTTTTCAGTTTTTAAACTTTCAAGCTGATCCTGTTCCCTTGTTAGAGGGACCCGCTCAATTTTCATGAGCTTTTCTACAGTATCGTTTGTGTTATACTGATCAGTAACGCCTGGTATGTTCAGTCCGGCCATAGGCTTATATTACTTCGTCGAACATTGAGCCGATAGCTTTTCTGATGCGAAGCTTAAGTTTCTGCATGTCCTCTGACGGAATCTGCTTAATAACCTGGTTTGTGGTTGAATCAACAATAGAAACAACAACGCTGCCAAGCTCTTTGTTCACACTGAACTGAAGCTTGTTTCCGCCAACCATTTCTGTCATTTTTTGCAGCGCTTGAGAATCTGCCTTTATTTCGGCAATATTCTGCTCAATATTCTGCGCTACCTGGGCTCCTGTGGGAGTTATGGATAGGGCAGCATCCTGCTTTACAGTATTGCTTACCGTATTTCTGTTTGTGTTGTAAAGAGACTGGCCATCCATTGCCACATGAACCATTGAATTCGTATTAATAGTATTCATAGTTCTCCTCCTTGAAAAAAATGGAAAGGGAAGGGGGGCGCATACCCCTTCCTTCCATATTTCAAATCAAAAAGATGACATCCAGTTATCTCTTTAATTCTGATTTTTTAATTAAACTACTGCAAGAGAGCCAATACAGTCTGTGACTGGTTATTAGCCTGAGCGAGCATTGCGGTTCCAGCCTGTGTGAGAATGCTGTTCTTTGTGAATTCAACCATCTCAGAAGCCATGTCTGTATCACGGATACGGCTTTCTGCAGCCTGGGTGTTTTCAGCAGCAATGTTTACGCCTTTTGCAGCCAATTCGAAGCGGTTCTGATATGCACCAAGGTCTGCTCTCTGCTTGTTAACCTGAGTTAATGCAGCGTCAACAGCGCCAAGTGTCATATTTGCTTCTTCTGGTGATGAAATAGTAATCTGCTCTTCGCTTCCCTGAGCACCCTTGAGTCCAAGAGCTGAAGCTGTCATTGTGCCAATGAAAACGCGGGCATTCTGATCCATATTTGCACCAATCTGGAACTGCATTGTGCTGTCGCCTTCGAGAGCGAAGCGTCCAGTAAGCATATTCATACCGTTGAACTGAGCTACGCTTGCAATGCGGTCAACTTCAGCAACGAGCTGTGATACTTCAACCTGAATCTGCATGCGGTCTTCATCGCTG
>CAMNGG010000107.1 GCA_946537975.1 uncultured Treponema sp.
TATATCGGCAAATTCATTGTATATTGTAAAAATGATTATACAGATTTTAAGTTACATTAAAAATACTGCAGCCGCAATCCCTTTACCGGCTGCCATACTTACAGTAATTCTTTTATTTCTTTTGATTATACAGACAATCCGCCTGCATAAAGACCGCTCTGCCCTGCGTTCTGATGCAATAAAACGTTCCCGTTCTGTGATAGGGGGCCAGCTGGCAGAACAGGTTGCGCCTTTTTTGCCCGGCTTTCCCTGTAACCCTGGAGATGCCCGTTTTATAGGAAAACCGGTTGATTTTGTTGCCTTTCCTGGTATCACTGAAGACAATGAAGTTCATGAGGTTCTTTTGATTGAGGTAAAAACCGGTAAATCTGCCTTAAGCGGACGCGAAAAAGAGGTCAGGCGGGCAGTTGCCGAAGGCCGCGTGCGCTATGTGGAGTATAGGGCGGAATAGATCCCGAAACAAGTTCGGGATGACGGTAATGCGGCTAATTCTTCAGCAGTGCATTTACATCACCTGCAAGATAGGCATCGCACAGGTGATATGGCATAGGTTTTCCGCGGAGGAAGCCCTGAACAAAGTTACAGCGGAAACGATTAAGAATATCCAGCTGCTCATTGTTTTCAACACCTTCTGCAATGGTTTCAAGCCCCATTTTTTCTACCATATCTATAATAGAACGGGTAATTGTAGCCTGAACACCATCTTCAGAAGTTATATCATTAATAAAAGCTTTATCAATTTTTAGCGTGTTTAAGGGAAGCATTTGCAGATAGCTTAGGGATGAATAGCCTGTTCCAAAGTCATCAAGGGAAACGCGAAGCCCCATTGCTTTTATCTGGCGGAGCTTTTCAATGGCATCACCCATGTTGTTAATCATAACACCCTCGGTAATTTCAACCTCGAGAAGACTTGGATCAACCTTAAAGGTTTCAATCATATCAGCCAGTTCTTCTACAAAGCCATCGCCAAGCAGTTGGATTGGTGAAACATTTACCGAAATAATTCCATTAAAATTATATTTTGCCTGCCAGGTTTTAAGGGTATTGATTGCGGTGTACAAAACCCATCTACCTATCGGAACAATGAGGCCTGTCTCTTCTGCAAGAGGAATAAATACAGAAGGGGATATTGTACCGAGCTCTTCATCATTCCATCGGATAAGGGCTTCAAAACCACGGAGTTTACCCGTCTGAATATCAAACTGAGGCTGATAATACTGGGTAAAGCTGCTTTCGAGCAGAGCCGCATTCATTCTTGTCTGAATTGTAAGATGCTGGATGAAAACTCTCTGCATTTCAGGTTCAAAGTAGAAAAAGCTGTTCTTGCCGTTTTTCTTTGCGTAGTGAACGGCCATATCAGCAAAACGGATTAATTCATCCTTCTGCTCTGTATTTGTAGGAAAGATAGAAATTCCGCCTGAAACTGAAATCTGTTTAAGCTGGAAGGCATCGAAAATACAGTCTATAAAGTTTACAAGAGAATCGTTAGATTCAAAATTTGTAATGATTACAGCAAATTCATCGTCTCCATAGCGGAAAATTTGAATGTATTCTCTCTGGAATTGTTTTAAAACATCAGCAACATCAAGAATTACCTTATCGCCGGCAGCTGCTCCAAGTGAATCATTTATGTTCTGAAGGTTATCAATATCAATTACAAGAAGGGCAGAATAAAACTTTTTAAAGCGTGCTGTTTCCAGGGTAATTGCAAAAGCATCTGCAAAGCCTGAGCGATTTGAAAAACCTGTCATAGGGTCTGTTATGAGGGTTTTCTTCAGCTTTCTGTAGTATTCTCTTTCGGAAGTAATGTTTATAAAGGTGATGATGATGTATCTTTCATCAGGCAGCCATTTCATTTCGATTTTATACCAGGCCTGAGTTGATGGAGAAAAATACTTTACGTCATCATAAAAGCGGCCTGCAATGGCATCAAGTGCCATTTTGAACCATGGAATGTCAGAAGTGATGTTCATGGAAAAATCAGACCATTTAGGCTTATTCTGAATTACTTGACTTGCTGCTTTTTTGAGTTCTTCATTTGTGTAGATTATGTCGAAATCGGTAATTTTACCGGATGTGTCTTTTATGGGGGTTGCGACTACAATCGGAGCCGCTATGTTGTCTAAAACCGAAAGAAGGTTTACGCTCATTTTTTACCTGCTATATTTTTTTAATTCCCCTCTCGGTAATTATAATAGTAAGTCCAAAATGAGCATAAGTCAAATACTTTTTATAGAAACAGAATTAGTCAGCTGTGAATCTAATAGATTCCCATTTCTCATTGAATTTTTCGAGATCTTCACCTACGTCAAGCTTGAGTTCGCCGGCTGCCATTTCTTCTGCCTTGTACATTGGTACTGTTGTGCGGTGCTTTTCTGCTTCGAGGTTTACAAAGCCCGGGAAGCGGAAATCATCAAGGAACATAGCATAGATTTCTGGTCTGTGGATGAAGTTGATGAATTCGTTGGCGCGGTCGTAGTGCTTAGCACCCTTAAGAATAACCATAGAGTCCAGGTACATAGGACCGCCTTCCTTTGGAATAAAGAAGTCAATCATATCTTCCTGTTTTTCTTCCGGAACTTCACCAAATACAACCTCGGCATAACCCTGGCAAACCCAGAAGTCACCTGCGGCGAAAGACTTACCAAAGCCTTCTGCGTCAAACTTTACAAGGTTAGGCTTCCATGAGTTATTGATAAGGTCTGTAGCGGCCTGAAGCTTTGCATCATCAACTGTGTTTACAGAAAGTCCCTGGTAAGCAAGGGCATCGCCAATAACTTCACGCATATCGTCCATCATAGACATGTGGCCCTTAAGGTCTGTGCGGGCAAAAATGTTCCAGGATTTTTCGTAGTCAGAAACCTTCTGCTTGTTTACGGCAATTCCTGCCATACCAAGGTAGTAAGGAACCTGCCATTCCATTTCAGGGTCAAAGGTCATAAGCTTTTTGCAGTCAATGTTGATGTATTTCTTGTTTGTGAACTTTGTCTGGTCAATTTTCTGCAGCATCTTCTGATTAATCATGATAGATGTGTAGTCCTGAGAAGGGAATGTGATGTCGTATCCCTTTGCTCCGGCCTTAAGCTTTGCATACATAACTTCGTTTGAGTCGAAGGTATCAACCTTTACTGTACAGTTGAACTCTTTTTCAAAAGCACGAAGAACTGAATCCGGAGTGTAGTAAGTCCAGTTGTAGAGGTAAAGTGTTCCATCGTCTTTTTCGTCACCACATGAGGTGAAGAAGAATGTTGCAGCAACGAGTGTCATAATTGCAAGTGCAATCTTTTTCATAAAAATGTATCTCCTATAATAGTGGTTTCGATAGGCCACCTTCGTGTCTACTCAACCACCGGTGGTTGAGTGCCGCGAAGCGGTTTATCGAAACCAGCAGCTATTAATGTCCTGCGGCAAAGCCTTTTAGTCCCTTACGGCAGATGAAGGCAATTGAGCAGGTAAAAATAATCATAATAACAGAAAGTGAGTTTATTACCGGTGAAACGCCGAAGCGGATCATAGAATAAACGTAAAGCGGAAGTGTTGTGCTTCCCGGTCCTGAAACAAAGAAGGTAATTACAAAGTCTTCGAGGGACATTGTAACAGCCATCAAAAAGCCCGAAAGAATTCCAGGCATAATTGCAGGTACAACTACCTTAAACATGGTCTGTTTTTCTGTTGCTCCAAGGTCGTGCGCCGCTTCAACAATCGAAAAATCAAATTCATCGAGGCGGGCATTTACCATCAAAAATACGAAAGGCAGACAGAAGGTTGTGTGGGCTGCAAAAACGGTAAATAATCCAAGAGGCAGATGAATACCACTAAAGAAAATTACCATAGAAATACCGATGATAACCTCCGGCAAAACCATAGGCAGGTAGGTGAGAGTCTGAATAAACTTCTTACCCCTGAACTTATACCAGTTTACACCGATGGAAGCCATTGTTCCAAGCACTGTAGAAACCAGTGCAGAGGAGAAAGCTACCAGAATACTATTCAAAAGTGCCTGCCAGAGGGCCTTTGAATTAAAGAAAAGCTCCTTATACCAGGTAAGGCTTACCTTTGTAAACTCTGCACCCTTACTTGCATTGAAGGAATAAACAATGATTACAAAAAGAGGGAGAAAGAGGAAAATTATTGTGAGCCAGAGAACCAGTTTAGAGAAAGAAAACTTATGACCGTGACGGCGCCAGGCTCTTTTTGCGTGGCGGGCATTTTCTGAACGCGGCTTGTTTTTCTGTGCAATAGCATCGTGGAAAAGTACAAAAAGATTTCTTGCCATTACTGTACGCCTCCCACATAGTTATCTTCTTTAGTGTTCTTCTTTTTAAGCTGTGCGTCTTTGCTGTTTGTTCTTGTAATCATCATAATTCCGATTACAGAAATCAATGTAATTACCATAGAGAAGGCTGCGGCAAGCGGCCAGTTACGGGTCTTCTGAACCTGGTCTACGATGATATTACCCAGCATGTAAGAATCCTTTCCGCCTACCAGCAAAGGAACTGTATAAGCACCGAAAATCGGAATAAAGGTGAAAATCAAAGCAGAAATAATACCGCTGCGGATTCCGGGAATCAAAACCTTGAACATAGACTGAGGCTTGGTTGCACCAAGGTCGCGGGCAGCTTCAAGCAGAGAAAAGTCAAAGCGGTCTACGGCGGTAAAAATAGGCAGAATTGCATAAGGGATGTACATGTACACACTTACAAGAATAACGGCCTTTGTATTATATAGGAAAGGAACGTAATCTTTTATGATATGCAGCTTCATCAAAATCTGATTGAGAATACCGTCGTTGTTGAGGATGCTCATCCAGGCAAAAATACGAATCAGGGAGTTTGTCCAGAAAGGTATGATTACCAGAAAGAGGAAGAGAGTCTGATGACGGCTGCGGGCCATAGCATAGGCGCTCGGAATCGAAACTAAAATCGTTATTATAGTAGAAATAATAGTGATTTTAAGGGTTCTCAGTACAATCAGACCATATTCAGGCTTGCACATCTGCTTGTAAGCCTTGAGAGAAAAGTTCCATTCAACGCCACCGTAAATACCTTTTTTGAGAAAACTGTAAACAAAGATGATTACCAGAGGCGCAACGAAGAAGATTATAAACCAGAGACCCATAGGCCAGCCGTAGAATAGACCTACACGGGAATCGCGGATTTCTTTAGATAGTTGTTTTTTATTCATATAACTAATACCTGAAGTCTAAAAAAAGCTATTAGCTATTAGCTTTTAGCTAACAGCTATTTAAGGATATCTTCAACGATATATGCATCTTCAGCAGACCAGGAAACATAAACCTTATCCTTCCACTGAATTACAGGACCATCATCCATATAGTCAGTATGCTGCTTGAAAACCTTGATGATTTTGCCGGTTTCGAGCTTTACATAGAACTTAGACTGGAAGCCTGAATAAATTGGTTCTTCTACAATTCCACTGAAAACGTTGATGTCTGTGCGGCCGCCTGTTGAAGGTGGTTCAAGGGTAATGCGGATTTTTTCAGGGCGGATTGTAAAGGCAACCTTCTGTCCCTTGTCTGTGTGCTCGTAGTCTGTAACCTGCATAAAGCGGTCGAGGGCAGCTTCTGCGGCAGTATCAGTTGCAAGAGGAGCCTGTTTACCAAGCTCTGGAACGCTGAGGGTAGCCATAAAATCATCATTACCGGCTGCATCCTTGTGAGGAACGCAGTCTACTACTTCTGCATCAAAAAGATTTGTCTCGCCGATAAACTGAGCAACAAACTGAGTTGCAGGGCTTTCGTAGATTTCGTAAGGAGTTCCAATCTGAAGCACATGACCCGCATTCATAACTGCAATGCGGTCAGAAACAGAAAGGGCTTCGCTCTGGTCGTGAGTTACGTAAATAAAGGTAATACCAATCTGGTCGTGCAGGCGGTCCAGGTCAATAAGAAGGTTGGCGCGGAGCTTTGCATCCAGGGCAGAAAGAGGCTCGTCGAGAAGAAGAACCTTTGGCTCGTTGATGAGGGCGCGGGCAATTGCTACACGCTGCTTCTGTCCGCCAGAGAGCTGATTAGG